>CAYJHO010000097.1:0-8552 GCA_964369945.1 uncultured Lachnospiraceae bacterium | reverse complement strand
CTTTCTTAGAAAGATTAAAGTTCTCACGTTCTTTAATACCCATCTTGTCCTTAACCTGTGCAATGTATAGGCTTGATACTTTTAAACCACTATTTTCCAGTACATAATCCTTAATTTCTGCATAGGTAGCCTTACTCTCTGCTGAAGTCAAATCAAGCTCGTCCATGTTCAGTTCCACTTCAATATGGTGGTCGACATTAAGTTTGGACAATAAACATACCGTTTCTACCCCTGCTGTCTGTGCAAATTGATCCACAGCTCTCCATTTCTCTATCTGATAGCCACCCTCTGCTAAGATCTTCACATCTCTAGCTAAGGTTGCACTGTCGCAACTTACATACACAATGCGTTTTGGTGCCATTTCAATCATGGTTTCTAGACAGACACTATCGCAACCCTTTCTTGGTGGATCAACCACAATAACCTCTGCATAGGTTCCTTGTTCTTGATACATCTTAGGCAATACCTCTTCTGCTTTTCCTACAAAAAATTCTGCATTGTCAATCTGATTACGAATGGCATTCTCCTTAGCATCCCTAATGGCTTCTGGAATAATTTCTACTCCATAGACCTTACCTGCCCTTTGAGATAAGAATAAGGATATGGTTCCAATACCACAATACAAATCCCATACCGTTTCCTTCCCAGTAAGCTTAGCATAATCTAAGGCTATACTATAAAGCTTCTCGGTTTGTTCTGGATTCACCTGATAGAAAGAGAGAGGGGAAATCTTAAACAGCAACGATTCTCCAGTTTTTACAAAGTCATGTTTCACATCACAAACATGAATACTATCTTCAATGGTATCCTCTCCCCAGAGATTTTGGACTTGAGATCCCATAATCACATTATCTCTTCTGGTATTGAAATTAAGCATGATACTCGTCATACCTTCTACTTTTCTTAGCTCCGCTATCAGTTCTTTTACATGAACCTTAGCTTCCCACTTCTTCCAATCCCTTTTATCCACATTCACAATCAAACAAACCATGATTTGTCCACTGGTAAAGCCTGTTCTAATGAGGATATGTCGAAAAAGTCCCTTTCCTGAATTCTCATCATAGGAAGGAATTTGATATTTTTCCATATGAGCTAGGATGGTTTCTAGGATCCCTTGGTTTTCTTTTCGCCCTAGATGACAATTGGTATTTGCCACAATAGAATGAGTTCTACTTGCATAGAATCCTGCAATGGGCTTCCCATTTTTGTCTCTTCCAATCGGATATTGAGCTTTGTTTCTATAATAAAGACCTTGTTCCATCCCTACGATAGGCTCCATAGTTGCATCCAGCAAGTCTTTGGAAATTCCTCCAATTCGTAGTAAATGATTATAAACCTTATTCTCCTTAAACTCCAACTGCTTTTCATAACTCATCATTTGCAACTGGCAACCACCACAGGAACGGTGTGTATGACAGACTGGTTCCACTCGATCGCTTGATTTGGTCACAAAACTTTCTAACCTAGCAAAGGCATAATTTTTCTTTGCTTTCGTCACCTTTGCACGAATCACGTCTCCTGGAATACTATCCTTTACGAAAAAGGGAAAACCATCGATTTTCCCGATTCCCTCTCCATCACTTCCTAAATCCGTAATCCTTACTTCTATACTATCATTTTTATTATACATCTCTTCTCCATCTCTTTATGAAATTGTGCTTCTAATATTGGTTTCAAATAACCTATTATAACCCAACCAACCTGGCTCATTAGCACTTTCTAATACTTCTGTAAAGGTTTGAATTTTCGCATCTGTTTCATCTGCAAAGTTCAATGCCAACGCTTCTAGAAGGGCTGGTACCTTTGGAGAACCATATTCTAGTTTTCCATGGTGAGACAAGATACAATGCTTTAATTGGGTAGCAATAGATTCAGGGAAACCATCGATATCTCTAATCTTATCATTGATGATTTCAACTCCCATCACAATATGCCCCAATAATTGCCCTACATCGGTATAGTCATTCTCTGGAAATGCTGATAGTTCCTTTGTTTTCCCTAGGTCATGGCACATAGCTGCTGCTAGAAGTAAGTCTCTTTGTAGCAAAGGATACATCTTACAATATTGCTCACATAAACTTACGACACTAAGTGAATGCTCCAAAAGCCCTCCTACAAATCCATGATGAATACTCTTTGCTGCAGAAGAATAGCAAAACTTCTTGGCTAAGTCTTTATCGTTTACAAAGATATCTAGCATAAGCTGTTGCAAATACACATTCTCTATGCTATTGATCACCTCTTTTAATTCCTGGTACATAGGAGCAATCCCCTTTTTACTTACAGGTAAGTAGTCTGATGCTTGGTATTCATCTTCTTTACATACACGGATTCTCTTAATATTAACTTGCAAAGCACCCTGAAAACTTACCACATCTCCAAATACCTCAATATAATCAAGGGCATCATAATCTGAAATTCCTGCACTGTTTGGCTCCCATACCTTAGCATCTACGGTACCTGTTTTATCTTGTAAGATAACATTCTCATAGCTTTTTCCATTCTTTGTAGTTGCTGCTTGCTTGTATTTGCATAGGTAAATGTCTGCGATACGATCGCCTTCTCTTAATTCTGTAATATATTTCATCTGATTTCTTCTCTACTTTCTTTTTCTTCTTTATTCTATCACTACACTCAATTCGATTTCTTCATAAGTCTCTTGGTTAAGTCTTGCGATGGTAATACTAGTTTGTGCTCCTACTTCCATAGAAAATAATTGCCTGCTATATGCAGCTGCCGTATGTATTTCACCATCCATATCCACAATAATATCCCCTGCTTGAATCCCTGCTCTCATAGCTGGAGAATCTAATTCAACCTTTGTTACATAGGCTCCCATTAAGGATTCTTCCCCCTCACCTGCCAATACAATATCTGCCACTTGGAGGCCGATATATGGAATTTCTTCTTGGTTTGAAAGCTTCTCTATTACCATTTTCAACTGGCTAATACCAATCCCATTTACCAATTGTTCCTGTGTGCCTTCTTCACCATAAAGTACCGCTATAATTTCGCCCTTTAAATTGTACAAGAAACCAGATTGCTCTTTAACACCTACCATATCGGTATACATCAAATGGTAATTCATGTCTATCGATGGTTGCACATGATTCATAGATGTAATCATCCCATATTGAACACTTCCCGGAACCCCACTTGGACTTCCTACGGCTGCTACTATGGTTCCTACTAAGGCATTATTGGTAGAAGTCCCAAGTTCAGCAACCTCTATCCCATCCAAAGTTTCCTCATTCAAGAACAGTTTACTTACACCAATAATTGCTAGATTCGAATTGCTATCTTGCCCATAAATATTCCCACTCACATTGGCACCATCTTGAAAGGTAACACTCAAGCCTTCTGCATCTACAATAGCACTTCCATCTACTAACACTAGAAATTCTTCTCCTGTATCTGCTACAATCACGCCTAAACTATGCTCCTGTAACTCTTGAATTCCATCTAAGAAACTGACTTCATTGGTAACTGCAGATACGGTTACCATATGTTTCGACCATTCCTGATAAGAGCCTTTGAGTGCACTGGTCATTTCTTCTAACTGCTGTAATGGCACGATTTCTTCTACCACGATTTCTGTTTCGACCTTATCCTCTTGAATCATTTCTTCTGGTGTGATTTCTTGAGTGGAAATCTCCACTTCATCTGTAAAGCTAATATTTGGTATATCCTCTGGATAATTATCTTCCTCAAGAATGGGAAGGATATAGGCTATGGTAAGACTAGAAATCACACCAAACAATATGCTAAATCCTATCACCTCTATTAACTTAGTTAGAAATTTTCTACGGTTGAAAGGTCTCTTTTTAATTGACTGGCTTATAAATGTGGAATTGGGTTTTTGTTCCATCCTTTGCTCCTTTACTTTCGCATATACTTTCAATTTACAGTATAACTGAATTTTACGTAAGCCGCAAGATTTTCTAGCACTTCTATATCGGTCGTGATATAATCAAAACAGAATGAATTAAATGGAGACCGACATGAACAAAAAAGGATTACAAATATTAGAATATCATAAAATTATCGCTATGCTTTGCGACTCAGCTTCTTCTGCACCAGGAAGGAAACTTTGTGAAGAGTTAATGCCTGCTACTGATTTAGATGCGATACAACTAGCGCAACAACAAACAGCAGATGGGCTCACTAGAATCTTTAAGAAAGGATTAATTTCCTTTGGAAATACCAACGACTTTACCTATGCTATGAAATCTCTTGACATTGGCAGTACGCTTTCTACGAAAGAACTCTTACAAATTGCTAAGTTTCTTGAAAACGTAGCTATGGTCAAATCCTATTCTAGAAATACAAGTCCTGCGAATCTAGAAACAGAAGACGAAAATCGAGATAGTTTATCTGATTTATTTGAGGGCCTTTCCCCTCTCACACCACTTTCTACTGAGATTAGACGTTGTATTGTAAGTGAATCTGAAATTGCTGATGATGCCTCAAGCGGATTAAAGCATGTAAGAAGACAGATGCAAATTACCAATGACAAAATACATACCGGATTAAATAGTTTATTAACAGGCTCTATGCGCTCTATGCTACAAGAGGCTGTCATTACCATGAGAAACAATCGCTATTGTATCCCTGTAAAATCTGAATACAAGAATCATGTGCAAGGTATGGTACATGATCAGTCATCTAGCGGCTCTACTTTTTTTATCGAACCTGCCTCTATTGTCTCTTTGAACAATCAAATGAGAGAATTAGAACTACAAGAAGAAGATGAAATTCAAATCATACTTGCTAACCTAAGTGTAGAGACTAGTAACTATACCGAAGAAATTACCTATAACCAAAAGACTATGGCCTTCTTAGACTTTGTATTTGCTAAGGCAAATTTAGCTATGAATATGAATGCAACCAAGCCCCTTTATAACGAAGACCATTATATTCATATCCGTGGTGGGAGACATCCCCTACTAGACAAAAAGACTGTGGTTCCTATTGATATTCACTTAGGAAAAGATTTTGATTTATTAATTGTTACTGGTCCTAATACAGGTGGAAAAACAGTTTCCCTCAAAACAGTCGGACTGTTTACCTTAATGGGACAGGCTGGACTTCATATCCCTGCAAAGGACCGTTCTGAGCTAAGTTTGTTTAAGAAGGTTTACGCAGATATTGGGGATGAGCAAAGTATTGAGCAAAGTTTAAGTACCTTTTCTTCTCACATGACTAATATTGTTACGATATTAAAGTATGCAGATCAAGATTCCCTCTGTCTCTTCGATGAGTTAGGAGCTGGTACAGATCCTACCGAAGGCGCAGCCCTAGCCATTGCTATTTTAAATCACTTACATGATAGAGGTATCCGTACCATGGCTACCACTCATTACAGTGAACTAAAGCTATATGCCCTTTCTACTTCTTTTGTAGAAAATGCTTGCTGTGAATTTGATGTCGCTTCTCTAAGACCAACTTATCGTTTATTAATTGGAGTTCCTGGAAAAAGTAATGCCTTTGCTATCTCCGAGCGACTAGGCTTACCTAAATATATTATCCATGCTGCTAAGGATCAAATCAGTGCAGAAAATGAAAGTTTTGAAGATGTTATTGCAGATTTAGAAAAGAATCGTATTCAAATGGAATCCGAGCAAAAGCAAATTGCTGCCTATAAAGCAGAAGTGGAACAACTAAAAGAACAGCTTAAAACAAAACAAAGCAAGCTAGAAGAATCCAAGGATAAAATTCTACGCGAGGCCAATGAACAAGCTAGAACCATCCTTCAAGATGCCAAGCAAGTAGCCGATGAAACCATTCGATCTATGACAAAAGCTGGAGCAAGTACCTTAGGAGATCTTGAGAAACAAAGACAAAAGGTACGTGATAAAATCGATGTTAAGAATAACAAACTTGCTGCAAAAGCTACAAAACCTAGCAATAGAAAAGTATTAACGGAAAAAGATATTCAAATAGGAGAAAGTATCCAGGTCATTTCGTCAGGCTTAAAAGGAACCATTAGTTCTAAACCTGATAAAAAGGGGAATGTATTTATTCAATGTGGTATTATACGCTCCCAAGTAAAATTCACAGATTTAATGTTAATTGCAGAAGAAAACAGTACCAGCCCAGCACTCAATAGAACCAACAGTGGAAAGATTAAGATGTCAAAGTCCTTCTCTATTTCACCTGAAATCAATTTATTGGGTTGCACAGTAGATGAAGCACTCTCTAAGTTAGACAAATATTTAGACGATGCTTATCTTTCACATTTAGGAAGTGTTCGTATCGTGCATGGAAAAGGAACTGGTGCACTCAGAAATGGAGTTCATGGACATCTAAAGCGAATTTCCTATATTAAGAGCTTTAGATTGGGAGAATTTGGTGAAGGCGATGCAGGAGTTACCATTGCAGAATTTAAATCATAAAGAAAGTTGAGGCAATAGACATGGTAGGAAAACAAAAAATACTAATTGTAGATGATGATATTAATATAGCAGAGTTAATTTCACTTTATTTAACAAAAGAATGCTTTGAAACAAGAATTGTTGGCGATGGAGAACAAGCATTAAGAGAATACAAAGTTTTTGAACCTCATTTAGTCCTATTAGATTTAATGTTACCAGGTATCGATGGCTATGATATCTGTAGAGAGATTCGCTCAAAACATAATACCCCTATCATTATGCTCTCAGCCAAAGGCGAAGTATTTGATAAGGTACTTGGTTTAGAACTAGGTGCAGATGACTATATGGAAAAACCTTTTGACACAAAAGAATTAGTGGCTCGAGTAAAGGCAGTTTTGCGCCGATTCAAGTCAAGCACTGTGGCTTCTTCCACTCCACAAGATATCAAAAGAGTCCATTATGATGATCTAGTTATCAATTTAACTAACTATTCGGTTACTTACAAAAATGAAATTGTAGATATGCCACCCAAAGAGCTAGAATTACTATATTTTCTAGCAGCTTCTCCTAATCATGTATTTACTAGGGAGCAATTACTAGATCAAATATGGGGTTATGAGTATATGGGTGACACTAGAACGGTAGATGTTCATATCAAGAGAATTCGTGAGAAGATAAGTGACCACGCCCATTGGAAAATAGCTACGATTTGGGGCATTGGTTATAAATTTGAGGTAAGATAGATGAGGCGTGCTCTTTACTTGAAATTTTTGGCAGGCTATATTATATTTGCCATATTATCCTATATTAGCATTGCACTATTTATGCCCAATATTATAAACAACTATTTTATCCGACATCAATCAGGTTTGATGTATAGCGAAGCGGTCCACATAGCAGAGACCTATGCTAGTAAGCTATACACAAGTGAGATATCATTAGAGTCTGTAAAACAGCAAATTGATGCTCTTAGTATCTATTTGGATGCTCAAATTTGGATTCTTAACCCCAGTGGTCGCTTGGTTTTGGACTCATCCCAGGTGTTAGATGTAAACACTCCTATTATTATTGAAAATTTCGATCATACGGAAATTGTTGGTAATTACTACTCAGTAGGAACCTTTTTTGGATATTTTAATTATAATGCACTTTCTGTATTAGCGCCCATCATTTCTGATTTTGAAACCAATGGTTATGTTGTAATGCACTATGATTATGGAAAGGTCTTAGCTCAAAGCCATGAAATTCAGGGAATCCTATTTCTTGCAAGCGCTGTGACTGTTTGCCTCTCCTTTGTGCTTCTTATTGTATTTACGATTTCTTTTTATATACCATTGAGAAAAATCACTAGAGCTACCGAGGAGTATGCGGCAGGAAACTATAGTTTTCCACTGCATTCTAACAGTCAAGATGAACTTGGGTATTTAGCGGCCACCCTCTCCTATATGGCGAATAAAATTGGAAAAAACGAAGAGGAGCAGAAGAAGTTTCTTGCAAATATCAGCCATGACTTTCGTTCTCCTTTGACTTCCATACGTGGCTACCTAGATGCCATCTTAGACGATACTATTCCACCAGAATTATATGGTAAATACATTAATATTGTTTTAACAGAGACAGATCGATTACGAGGATTGACAAATAACTTGCTACAGCTTAATAATTTAAATCCAAAAGGTCTCTATCTTGATCTAGTCGAATTCGATATTAATAAAGTAATTATTACTACACTGGCTACTTTTGAGGGAACCTGTAATAAAAAAAACCTACGCGTAAACCTTATTTTAACCGGAGAACAGATGATGGTACGTGGCGATTTATCCAAAATCCAACAAGTTCTTTATAACCTGGTGGATAATGCCATTAAATTTAGTTTTCAAGATTCGGAACTAAAGATTGAAAGTACAGAGAAGAGAAACAAGATTTATGTTTCCGTGAAAGATTATGGAATTGGAATTCCCAAAGAGGAGATTCATATGATTTGGGATCGTTTCTATAAATCAGATTCTTCAAGAGGTAAGGACAAAAAAGGAACTGGATTAGGTCTCTCTATTTGTAAAGAAATCATCCAGTCCCATGGAGAACATATTAATGTAATGAGTACGCAAGGTGCTGGTAGTGAGTTTGTTTTCTCACTCCCCATTGCCTTCGACGAGCCAGTTTAACTCATGCAATTCT
>CAYJHO010000096.1:0-8588 GCA_964369945.1 uncultured Lachnospiraceae bacterium | reverse complement strand
TAGTTTTCCTACATTTACATTTTAAAGGAGAACGTGTAGAATGAGAAGAAAAGAATCACCGGGTAGGATGTTCATCAAGTCAGGTTGAATATTGCGTAAAAATCTTAAAAGACAATAGAAACGTTGTACGGCAGGAAACTAACAGAATGGAGGATGCAGATGTGGGAAGGGTATAAACCACCTTTTACTATGACAGAGGAGATTACCAATTTGGTCATAGAGATAGCAGAGATGACAGGAATAATTGCAGTAACGGAAAATCTCTCTAAAAATCCAACACTTAGAAGAGAAAATAGGATTAACTCCATTCATTCTTCATTAGCGATTGAATGTAATTCTTTAACGATTGGTCAAGTAAGTGATATTATTGAGGGAAAAAGAGTATTGGGGCCACCAAAAGATATTAGAGAAGTGAAAAATGCATATGAAGCATATGATATGTTAGCGAAATTGGATCCTTATAAAGTTTCGGATTTATTGGAAGCACATAAGATTATGATGATAGATTTGGTAAGGGAATCAGGTATTTTTCGAAGTGGAGGCGTTGGAGTTTATGCAGGAGAGGCATTAATACATGCAGGAACACCTCCACAATATATACCAGAATTAATTTCGGAGTTATTTCAATGGCTGAAAGAGTCAACACTTCATCCATTAATCAAATCTTGTATCTTCCATTATGAGTTTGAGTTTATTCATCCATTCGCTGATGGAAATGGGAGAACGGGTAGGATGTGGCATACGCTGATATTAGCGAAATGGAAGGAATTCTTCCTATGGTTGCCAATAGAATCCTTAATTCATCAGCGACAAGAAGAGTACTATCAAGCTATTAATTTGGCTAATAATCAAGGCGAATCTACAGTGTTTGTAAAATTCATGCTTGAAATTATTAAGCAAGTACTAGAAGGTTTGACAGTGAGTGTTGCAAAGGCTGTGAATACAGATGATAAATTGCCACAAGATAGAGTGCTTGAATTACTTAAAGGAAATGGGGAGTTATCAGCTAAAAAGATAGCAGAGAAATTGGAGTTATCTGAGCGACAAATACAGAGATTGTTGAAAAACATGAAAGACCAAGGAATAATCGAAAGAAGCGGGACAAATAGATCAGGTAAATGGATTATTTTATAATACGCAGATGTCGTAGTTTGTGTCGTAGTTCGTGTCGTAGTTCGTTTCATGTTTATGTGATAGTTTGTGTTATAAAAAGAGAATGGTTCGAATGGTATGAATCAAATTCACATAGAATATCAAGAATTAAGAGAAAACAAACACTATATATAGCGTGTCTTAGAGTTGAAAGAGCACAATATATGGAAAGAAGAATTGAAATACGAAAAGTGGATATTGGATAAAAGAAGAGGCTACTAGTATAAAGTAAACTAGTAGCCTTTCTAGCAGGTTACATCATACCTATTTACTTGTGTGCGATAACACGCAATCTTCTATAATCTGCTGTCCATTTTATACCATCCATAGTCATAAATTTTATCAATCACAAAACCTGCAGTTTCTAGTACCTGTACATGATCTTCTACTTTAGCTATGCTGATTTTATCATAGTTAATCACATAAGTATACACTTACGAAACCTTTATATTTATAAATCATTCCCAAAATTCTAGATTAAAAGATTGAAAAAACATAGTTTTTGGTGCATAGTATAAGTAATACAAATTTTATAGAAAAGGAATTGTTGAAATGATACTAATTAAAAATGCAATGATAGCAGACCCAAAGACAAGGACTGAAGTAAACGGGGATATTTTAATTGAGGGGAATAAAATTAAGCAGATAGATTCCTTTATTGAGAGTAACGAACAGATGCAGGTTATTGATGCTACCGGTTTGTTTGTAGGGCCAGGTTTAGTGGATGTGCATGTACATTTTCGTGATCCTGGTTTGACACATAAAGAAGATATTATGACAGGGGCAAGAGCAGCAGCTGCAGGCGGATTTACCACTGTCGTGATGATGGCGAATACCATTCCCGCTATCGACAGTGTAGAAACAGTGGAATATGTGATAAACAAAGGGAAAGAGACAGGAATTCACGTGGAAACCTGTGCCTGTGTTACTAAGGGAATGCAAGGCAAGGAGTTGGTGGATATGGATGCCTTAAAAGCTGCAGGTGCCATAGGATTTACAGATGATGGTGTTCCTATTTTAGATGAAGATATTGCAAAGAAAGCCATAGCAAAGGTCAAAGAACTAAATGTGCCAATTAGTTTTCATGAAGAAAATCCGAAGCTTATTATCAATAATGGGATCAATGCAGGACAAGCAGCAGCCCACTATGGGATAGAAGGCTCTCCTAGAGAAGCAGAAATTGATATGGTAAGAAGAGATGCCCTTATGACAAAAGAAATCGGTGGGGATGTGAATATTCAACATATTAGTACCAAAGAAGCCGTAGATATTGTGAGGCAGGCTAAGGCGGATGGCGTAAGTCTATTTGCAGAAGCGACACCACACCATTTTGCACTAACAGAAGAGGCTGTGATAGCTCATGGGACTATGGCCAAAATGAATCCTCCTCTTAGAGAACAGGAGGATCGCCTTGCTATTATAGAGGCACTAATTGATGGAACTATCGATATGATTGCTACCGATCATGCCCCACATAGTAAGGAAGAAAAAGAGAAAGAAATTGCAAAGGCACCAAGTGGAATTATTGGTCTAGAGACAGCCTTACCATTAGCCATTACACATTTAGTGGCTCCAGGTTATTTATCGGTAGCAGAACTTATGGAGAAAATGGCTTATAACCCATCGAAACTCTATCATTTAGATCGAGGCTATTTAGCAGAAGGATTAGAGGCAGACTTAGTAATATTTGACATTTATAAAGAGAAAACGTATCATAGATTTGAGTCAAAGTCATGCAATACACCATTTTTAGGTGAAACCTTACAAGGTGTGATAGAATATACCATTTGTGGCGGTAAGATTGTATATGAAAATAAGGAAATAGAGGAATAGACTGTGAAAAAGAAAGAAAGTGCAAAAGTAATATCTCAAGTATCTATCATAGAAGGTATCTATGATATGTGGATTCAAACAGACTTAGCAAAGGATGCTAAGGCTGGACAATTTATTTGTCTTTATACCAAGGAAAGAAGTACCCTGTTACCAAGACCTATTAGTATCTGTGAGGTAAATGAAGCAAAGGATGCTTTAAGAATTGTATATCGTGTAGCAGGGCAAGGGACAAAAGAGTTTAGCACCTATGTAGCAGGAGATGATGTTGAAATATTAGGAACCCTCGGCAACGGATTCCCAGTGGAAAAAGCTAAGGATAAAGTTGTGGCTTTGTTTGGTGGTGGAATAGGAATCCCTCCTATGATACAAACAGGAAAAGAAATCCAAGGAGAAGTCCATTCTTTCATTGGTTATCGCGATCAAAATCTTTTCTTAACAGAAGACATGGAACAGGTAAGTAAACTTCACATAGCAACAGAAGATGGAAGTGTAGGGACAAAAGGAAATGTAATAGATGCTATCAAAGAAAGTGGGATCAAGCCAGATGTGATTATGGCTTGTGGACCAATGCCGATGCTTCGTGCTATTAAAAATTATGCACAGACAGAAGGAATTGAAGCATATATCTCTTTAGAAGAGCATATGGCTTGTGGAGTTGGTGCCTGTCTAGGTTGTATCTGTAAGACAAAAGAAGTGGATCACCATTCACACGTAAATAACACAAGAATTTGTACCGATGGTCCAGTGTTCTTAGCAGAGGAGGTAATGATATAATGAATACTTCAGTAACAATTGCAGGAGTTACCTTTAAGAATCCCGTAATGACAGCATCAGGAACTTTTGGTTCTGGAATGGAATATGGGGAGTTTGTAGATTTAAATCAGTTAGGAGCTGTAGTAACCAAAGGAGTTGCTAGTGTTCCTTGGGAAGGAAACCCAACACCAAGGGTAGCAGAAACCTATGGAGGTATGTTAAATGCTATCGGATTGCAAAACCCAGGTATTGATGTATTTATAGAAAGAGATATTCCGTTCTTAAAACAATTTGATACCAAGATAATTGTGAATGTATGTGGAAAAACAGTAGAAGATTACATCGCAGTTGTGGAAAAGTTAGGGGATCAAGCCATTGACATGATGGAAATCAATGTTTCTTGTCCTAATGTAAAGGAAGGTGCCATTGCTTTTGGACAAAAAGCCGATGCTCTATTTAATATCACACAAGAAATTAAGAAATATGCAAAGCAACCAGTTATTATGAAATTAAGCCCAAATGTAACGGATATTACTGAGATGGCTAGAGCAGCTGAAGCAGCGGGCGCAGACGGATTATCACTCATCAACACCCTAACAGGAATGAAAATTGATGTGCATAAGAGGCAGTTTGCCATTGCCAATAAAACAGCAGGTCTTTCTGGTCCAGCGATTAAACCAGTCGCTGTTAGAATGGTATATCAAGTGGCAAATGCTGTTAAGATTCCAATTATTGGAATGGGAGGGATTGCCAATGCAGAAGATGCGCTTGAGTTTATGATGGCAGGCGCTACAGGGATTAGTGTAGGAGCTATGAATTTTGTGAATCCATATACTACAATAGAAACTGTAAATGGAATCGAGGAATATATGAAAAGATACCAGATAGAAGACATTAATTCTATCATTGGTTGTGTAAAATAAAAGTGAGTTACAAGAAAGGAGTTACTATCGTTTGGATAGTGCTCCTTTTTGTATGTGAGAAAAAAGTCATAAGCGGTTCCCCTGCTTCATATAGTCATAGTAAGAGAGACAAAGTAAAATAGGTAAGAGGAGGGCATATTTCGTGGAATTGCTTTACAAAAATATTAATTTTGAACAAAAAAAATGGGAAACCATATCACAAATTACGTTAGAGGAGGATGTGAATCTTTCAGATACATTGGCAGATATGGTAGAAGTACTATTAAAAGAAGAGCATGTACAGATTGAGGAAGTGAAAAGTGGAAGAGATCAGGTAGTTGTAAAGGGCTGTTTGCATTTTCAAGTCCTTTATGCCACAAAGGAAGATCTTGGAATGGAAACACTGTCGGGCAGCTTAAAGTTTGAAGAAGTATTGCATGTAGATGGTGCAGTTCCAGGCGATATGGCATATGCTAAGGCAATGGTAGAAGACTTTAGAGTTTCCATGATCAATAGCAGAAAAATTATGATTCAGTCGGTCTTAATGCTGCACGTGAATTCTTGCCAACAGATAGAAGAACATTGGGCAGTAGATACCGATGGGGAGGAAGCTTTAGAGAAAAAGGTAAAGCCAAAAGAAGTATTACAGCTGTGTCAAAAGAAGCAAGATATGATTCGAATAAAGGAAGAAATTGATATCCCAAATGCCCACTCAGGAATACAAAGAATTTTGTGGAGTAGCATTAAATTAGGAGAAATGGAAACTAGGCCTATGGAGGGGAAAGTTAGTGTAAAAGGCGAATTACAATGTTTTTTTATTTATCTACCGACAGGAAGTATTCCCCAAGTAAAAATGCTTCAAAAAAATATATCGTTTCATGGAATGATAGATTGTAGCGGTTCTGATACCAATCGATATGTAAGTGTTATGCCAACGCTTAGCTCGTCTACTACAGAAGTACGGGATGATTTTGATGGGGAAGAGAAAATTATTTTCGTAGAGGCATCCTTGGATTTGATGTTAAGGGTATATGCAGTTGAGCAAATACCTATGTTAGAAGATTTATATAGTACCAAAAAAGAAGTTGAGGTAGAGCAAAAGGAAGTTAGAATACCTAGCATCAGTGTAATAGGGGAGGCAAAGAATAAAGTAAAGGAAGAGCATAAAATCAAAGAAGGATTTCCAAAAGCGGTACAAATTTTGCATACCACTGCCACGGTATTTCCAGAAAAAGAATTATGGGAGGCAGGAACGTTAAACTTAGTTGGAACTTTACAATTTCAAATATTGTATCAAACCAATGAAGAGGAACTACCTTTTGCCGTAACAGAAGGAAGTATCCCGTATCAAATGACGATGGAAAGTCTAGGAACAGGAATACATCCTGCCATGGTATATGTAGATACAAGATTAGAGAAAATAGAGGCAAATTTGAAAGATAGCGAGGAGTTAGAAGTTAGAGGTATGGTTTCTGCTACCGTTCTAGCAGTAGAGGAAGAGAAAACAAATCAAGTGAATCAAATCAAGATACAGCCAATTGACACAAAAAAATACGCTAGTTTACCAGGTATGGCAATGTGTTATGCAAATTCAAAAATGGGTCTTTGGGACTTAGGAAAAAAATATCATATGTCCCTATCAGAAATAAAAAAACTTAATGGATTAGGCGAAAGAGAATTAGAAGAAGGGGAAGCTATTTTTGTAGTAAAAGGTGGTAGTTCTTCTTCATAATATATGTTAAACTAATGATAATGTTAGGAGATTAGACAGATGGATGAACTAAAGAAAGTAATAGAGAGCTTTGATATATATAAGTATGGTTTTGTAAAGTTTGAGTATGTAAAGTTGTTTCAAGTAGCCTCTAGTAAAAGAATTCCAATGAATGCAAAAACAGTAATCGCTTTTGTTTTTCCTTACTATTCCAAAGAAATAGTAGGGGGGAATATAAGCGCTTATTGTGCTGTAAGGGATTATCATATTGTGGTTAGGGAGAAGTTAAATGAGCTATGCAATAGCTTAAGAGAAACTTATCCAGAAGAAGTGTTTGAGCCTTTTGTAGATTCTTCCCCTATTAATGAAGTTGATTTATGTGTAAAGGCAGGATTAGGACGGAAAGGAAAACATAGTCTATTGATAGATGAAGTATATGGAAGTTTTGTGTTTTTGGGAGAAATTGTGACAAGTTTATTCTATGAAGAAACTAGTTGTGAAGCAGAAAAGACTTGTATTGGATGCAATTTATGCAGACAATACTGTCCAGGACAAGCCTTGGGGGAAGATGGTTTATCCACTGAATTTTGTGCCAGCTTTTTAACGCAAAAAAAAGGCGATTTGTCCGAGATAGAGGTTGAAATTATTCAGAAAGCAGGCTTACTATGGGGTTGTGATACCTGCCAACTTATTTGTCCACACAATAGGGAGATACCCGATTGTAACAATGAATTTTCAAAAGGCATTATTTCGAGCATAGAGAAAGAAACGGTTGGAGCTATTTACAAACAAAGAGCTTTTGGATTTCGAGGGCTGAAGGTACTAGAAAGAAATCTAGAGTTACTGAATAGGGAATAGGGTAAAACACTTGTAAAATTCACCAGATAGTGGTATATTTTTTTTATAAAACATTAAGAGGAAAGGGTTAATATGAATAACTATATTATAGAAGTACTAGCACTTGGCATGTTTTTTGTTTATCAGCTAGAAATTTTTAAATACTCATCGCGAATTTTAATTAAGAGTAATTCAAAAAAACCTGTTTTTTATGGCTTGGCAATTATCAATAGTTTATTATATATTTCATACTTGTGGCTTGATGTATCCTTTGTGCTCTTTTACTTAGTCATTATGATAGTATTGGGGATAGAGTTTAAATTGATATCACAATCAGGAATGATTCAATGCTTTTGCGGTTCATCCATTTTTGCAATGCACATTGCCGCAGTACATATTCCTGTGTTGACGCTATATGCGTGGGTAAATAATTATTCACCTGTAGAGATTATGAATCATTTGCCAGATAGAGCAATTGTAATGTATATTTCCTGTTTTATTTTGGGTATTATTTTAATACCATTGGTGGAGATGATAATAGATCCTATTCATATTCAACGTATTACAGTCACAGATAAGTACTCTCAAATGTTGTTGATGGCAACCACTGGTGGGGTGGTATATCAAACAATTTTGTCTGCCACAGTCATAAGTAATGGTCAATATATACAACAGTTTTGGATAGCCTGTGCCTCTTCTATTTTTGTTACAGCAGCGTTTTACTTTGTCTTTATTTATGGGATTTCTCTTGTAAATGCTTCGTTTTATAAGAGGAAGACAGATGAAATTATGAATGAGAAAGAAAATATTGAAGTAACGAAAATGAAGTTACATGCCATGATAGAATCAGATTCTTTAACAGGGGTATACAGTAGAAAGTATATTATGTCATTGTTAGAATCATTAGTACATACAGAGTTTGTTAGTTTCACCATATTATTTGTAGATATCAATGCACTTAAGTTTACCAACGATGTCTATGGACATGAGGCTGGGGATCGCCTCATTGTAAAGGTTGCAGAAGCATTACAAGAAGGTATTAGGGAAAATGATAGTGTAGCTAGACTTGGTGGAGATGAGTTTCTAGTTGTAATTGATAGTGACTCTACCGAAGCAGCAGCGAAGGTTATTCGAAGAATAGAGAGAAATATAGAGAATAAGAATAAAGAAGAAGAGTTCCTAGTAGCTGCTAGTTTAGGTGCATTGTATGTAGATGAAGAAGCAAAGAATAAGGGAATTGACTATATTCTTTCTACAGCAGATGCTATTATGAGAGAGAACAAAGAGAAGTTTTACAAAAAAGAAGAGGAGGTGTAGGAATGGAAATAGGGTATGTAGTTTTAGCAGTGATTTATGCAGTGTATCATTTCATATTCTTTTCATTTGCCTCGCATATTTTT
>CAYJHO010000095.1:0-8737 GCA_964369945.1 uncultured Lachnospiraceae bacterium | reverse complement strand
AGATGATACTACGTATTGATCTTTCTCTAAGTTGATTTTTTTTGTTAAATTCATCATTTCCCCTCTCTATTTAATTCCTGATGTTGATACACCTTCAATAAAATATCTTTGACAAATCAAAAATAGAAGTATCATAGGAATAGATAACATCATTGCCCCTGCCATTGTTTGGTTAGGGAATGAATAGTATTGGTTATTTAGTGATGCCATTCCAACAGGAAGTGTATACATATCTCTTGATGTTATCAAAAGGTTTGGCATTAAAAAGTTATTAAAACTTCCTGTAAATGTCATAATGGTAATTGTGGTTACTGCTGGCTTTGCTAGCGGTAGTGCTATTTTAAAGAAAATCCCTATTCTTGACATACCATCTAACTGTGCTGCTTCTTCTAAGCTAATTGGAAAAGCCATAAAGAACTGTCTCATCATAAATACATTAAATGCATTAAACAAGAATGGTACTATTAGCCCTACATAAGAATTTACAAAATCCCAATCACTCAGCAACATATATTGAGGTATCATAGTGATCTGCCCAGGTATCATCATAACTCCTAAAATACACATAAAGAGGATATTCTTTCCTACAAAGTTAACACGGGCTAGGGCGTAACCTGCCATAGTACTGATAATAACACCTAAGATCGTAACGGAAATAGAAATAAAGAAACTGTTAAAGTACCATCTACCAATATCGTTTCTAGCAATTAAATCTATGTAAGAATCTAAGCCTAAATTGCTAAAATCAAAGTTTAATTTATATGCCTCTGAGGTTGGTCTTAAAGAGGTGTAGAATGCCCAAGCAAAAGGAAATAGGGCTACAAACGCATAACCAATCGTAATAGCATAAAAGAATATTTTTAAAACTTTTGATGTGTTTTTATTCATTTCTATTCTCCTCTCAATTCTTTTTGTTTTGGTCTAACTTCAAAGAAATATCTTTGTAACATAGTTAGTGTAAAGATAATGATAAATAGTACAATTGCTACTGATGATCCATAACCTAATCTATTTTCTCCAAAAGCCTTATTGTATAAATAAAGTACTACGGTAGTAGTTGATCCCAATGGGCCACCTTTTCCGCCTGATATAATGAATGCTTGGTCGAACATTTGTAAACATCCAATCATACCAACCACTACTACAAACATTGTTTTTTCTTTTAACATAGGGACTGTTATTTTCATAAAACTTTGAAATCCAGTTGCGCCATCTACGGTAGCTGCTTCGTATACCTCCCCAGGGATATCTTGAAGCCCTGCTAAGAAAACTAACATTTGTGTCCCTACTGTTGACCAAATTGCCATAATCATAGCAAGTGGTAGCGCAAAGGTCGGATCATTAAACCAACTTACTGCTTCAAATCCAAAGATACCTAAAAATTTATTTGCAATTCCGTTAGTGTTAAATAAAAACATAAACATAGCCGCAGAAGCTACTGCTGATGTTACCGCGGGAATATAGTATGCAACTCTAAAAAATACTTTTCCACGAATCTTTTGATTCGCAACATTTGCTAATAGTAGTGCAATAACGGTTTGTACTGGAACTACTACGATAGAATAACGAACTGTATTATATAAGGCTTGATAGAAATCTTCATCTTTAAACAACTCTATATAGTTGTCAAAAAGAATAAACGCAGCCTCATCTGGTTTTAAGATATTGTGCTTTTGAAAACTTAGTAAAAAAGAGTAAAGTGCCGGGCCTGCTATGAATACTAGCATTAAAACTACGATAGGTAATACTAAAATGATTCCTGCAATATTTTCTTGCATCTTCTTTGTCTTCATTCGATTCATCATGATCTCCTTTGATAAAAATAGGGTAGAGATTTCTCTCTACCCCTAGTTTTAATAGTGTACTCTTACTTTTTGAGAGTATCTTAATATTGTGCTAGTGCCTCTTCAATATTTGCCTGTGCTTCATCAAATGCTTCTTGCACTGTAACAGAAGGATCAAGTAATACCTTTTCCATTGCTAATGCTGCTTCTGTAACAACTGTTGGAGAAACGATACCATATTGGAACTCACTTGCATAAGGTACTACATCAACAAATACTTTTCTTTCAGGGAAGTTTTCCACAAATACTTCTAACGCTGAATTTCTAGAAGGCATAGAGCGTCCTGCCTCTGCTACTACTAACTGTTGTTCATAAGAAGTTAGGAAGTTGATGACATCCATTGCTACTTCTGGGTGAGCTGTGTTGTTTGACATAGAGTATGCTACTGTAAATTGCATAGACGCATCTTCTTTTGATACAGGAACTGGTACTACGCCGTACTCTAAATCTGGAGCTACTGACTCAAGTGATTGAATCATCCAGTTTCCTTCGATAGTCATAGCAACCATCTCAGCTGCAAAAGCATCTCCATCCCAGCCAACTCCAAGTTGTTGTGGTGTTTGTGCAATACCATCATTAATTAAACCAATCCAGAATTCATATGCTTCTATATTCTCTGGTGTATTAAAGCTTGGAAGTCCATCTGTCATCATACTTCCACCATTAGAATAAAAGAATGGTTGACAACGTGGTAATTCATTTTGTAGTGATAAACCAACTACACCATCTTTTGTAAGAGCAGTCGCTGCTGCTTCTAATTCTTCCCAAGTAGTAGGTGGCTCTAAACCTGCCTCTTCAAACATTTGTACATTATAGAATAATGCTAAGGTAGAGAAATCTTTTGGTATACCATAAAGAACTCCATCTTCTCCTGTAAATGCATCTAATAAGCTTTCTTCGAAATCTGCTCTGTCTTCTTCTGTTAGTGCATCATCAAGTGGTGCTAATCTACCTGCATCGATAAACTGTGGGCTTTGGAATAAATCCATATAGAAAATATCTGGTTCGTTATCACTTGCCATTCTAGTCTTTAGTACTTCCCAAATATCACCTGCAATTGGCTCTACAATAAGTTCTACATTTTCATTTAGTGCCATATAAGCTTCTGCTTGTGCTGTTACCAAGTCTGCCTCGTTTGGATCTGAATAAGTTCCAATGGTTAATGTTACCTTTTCTCCACTTACTTCTTCTGAACTTTCCTCTACAGAAGATTCTTGTTCTGTCGTTCCCGATGTAGTTTCTGTTCCTTCACTTCCACATGCAACTGAAGCAAATACCATAGCTGTTGCCAATAAACATGAAATAACTCTTTTTTTCATCATTTCTTCCTCCTTTATCCGAAGCCTTTCGGTTATGATTTTATTATATCTTTTTCCTTTAAAATGTCAATATGTCTTTCATATTTTATCCCTTTTGCACAATTTACATTTGTCCTTTTTGTATAATAACACAATAAATCTGCTGCATTTTACCAAATCGTTTCGGTTATGGTGTTAAATCACACCGATTCTCGCATTATCACATTGCAATTTAAAGTGATTGTTCTATTTTCCGTTTCCTTGTTTGCCATTTCATATAAGAGTTTTGCTGCTTGATATCCTTTTTGATAATCATCTTGAGCAACCGTACTTAATGATGGTCTTGTATAAGCGGATACTGGTATATTATCATAGCCAATTACTGCAATATCTTCTGGTATTTTTTTTCCTAAAATATCTAGCGCTTCCATGCATCCGAGTGCCATATAATCGCTTGCACAAAAAATAGCATCAATTTCAGGATTTTCTTCCATCATTTTTAATGTTACTTCATACGCCTCTTTTTTATTAAAGTTTGCACAGGCTATGGCTGTAGGCTCTAGCCTTTCTTTTGCCAAAGCAATCTTATACCCAGCCTCTCTCTCGATACTAACTACGGCGTGAGGAGTCCCATTAATAAGTGCTATCTGCTTCTTACCCGAATGAATAAGTGCCTCCACCGCTTGTGCTGCATATTGGGTATTATTAACAATAATACAACCATTATGTTCTCCTGTAATAGGAATATCAATAAAAACACAATCTATACTACTCTCTACTAGTCCCTTTAATCTTGGATCATCATATTGAAAACCAAACAAAACAGCTTTGTTGATCCCCTTATTTCTAAAATAATTAACATATGACTTAATATTATCTTGCATAATATGAACCACTACTTCATGATCAATGGTGGTTGCAAATTTATTTACCCCGTAAAGGATAGGATAGACAGAATTGTACTCTACTAAGTTGCTATCATCCTCAAAGCCTTTTAAAACTAATGCAATCTCACTCGAAACCTGCATGGCAAGTTTTTTAGCTGTCATATTCTTTACATATCCAAGTTCATTTGCCAGCTTACTGATTCTATTCTTTGTTGCCTCACTTACATCATCATGTCCATTTAAAGCTCGCGACACTTGTGTAACAGACATATTTGCTGCCTTTGCAACATCTTTTAAAGTAATCATCTCTTTCTTCTCCTTCCTATGTGGTTTCTCTTTTTACAACGGTAACAGGAAATACCCTTCGCTTCTCAACACTCTTGCCATCATTGCTATTTATAATAGTATCAATGGCTGCCTTTGCCATCTCTTTGATTGGTTGATGAATGGTACTTAGTGCCTGTGTTGTCAAACTAGCAAGCATGACATCATCGAACCCTAGTACCTTTAGTTCCTCTGGTACCTTCTTTCCCATCTTGTGGCAGACCTGCAGCACCTGCGCCGCTATCAAATCACTGCTGGCAAAAATTCCATCAATACTAGGATCCATTTCTAATTCTAATTGTATTTCTCTATGGTACTCTAAATCATCGTACTGTTCCATACTGGTAAGTACTTCCTTAAAATACACTTTATTCTGAATACAAACCTCTAAAAATCCTTCGGTTCTTGCATCTGCTGGCATTTGATTACAAGATACTCCACTAAAATGTAGAATTCTCTTACATCCCTGTTCAATCAAATGTCTTGCTGCTAACTTCCCACCTTCATAATTATCACATTCAATAGCAGCAGTTCCATTATCTAAATAGCGTTCTATAGTAACAATAGGAAATTCACCCCCGTGAAATTCCCTTGTTTCTACACTTCCGGAACAAAGAACGATACCAGCCACACGATTGCTCCTGCACATCTGATAATATTCTCTTTCCTTCTCATCCTTTGCTCGTGAATTGCATAGCAATATCTTATAATTTTTCTTGGCGGCATACTTTTCTAAATTGCTAATTAACTCAGCAAAATAAGGATGTCGAATATGTGGCACAATAACACCAATCGTATTGGTATACTTCTTAGACAAAGAGCGCGCCACTTCATTTGGCCTATAATTCAATTTTTCCATGGCTTGTTCTACTGCTTGCTTTGCAGCCTCACTAATATAGCCTCGATTGTTTAATACCCTAGACACTGTGGTCACAGTAAGACCTGCTTCTCTTGCCACATCCTTTAATGTTGCCACCTAGCTACCTCCTAGCTTTTATAGGAAAATTCCTCTATTCTATACTCTACTTGCGCTAGATTCGCTTCTAAACGTATACCAACGCCGTTCCACTTCCAAGTAATTTCTAAGAATTCTTGTTTATTTGCTATTTCGATTATAGCATCACTATGAAAGGCTTGACAAGTAGTTCTCATCTGTAAGAGTTCTATTTGGGACTTAACTACTGGTTCAAGCATTTTTTCTGCTATAGTATCTAGGCTTAAATTGCTACGGTTAATTTCTTTATGACCACCTTCTCCCGCAAGTCTTACTGCTTCATGATCGTTCTTTCCTGCGAATAAATCTAAGTACCATACCTGTGGTTTTCCAGGCATAAACATCTGAATAGCTCTTGCTAGCAGCATCTTTTTATCATCTTCACCTAACGCACTATAATAGGTTGCATTTACTTGATAGTACATATTCTTTTGTCCATGAAGATTCTTAACATAGCCACCACGCTCTACCACTGTGTCGATCAACTTAGCAATACGTTCTTCTGGAATCAAGCCTTTTAGATCTAGCAAAGGAATACCATCATGGCAACCTAACATATTAACTACTTCCATCTTTTTATCTAGAATTTCATTACCCCATCTTACTAACATATCCGCATTCTTTGTTTCAAAAGCATCAATTAACAGCCCTGGCAAAAAGAAATCATATATCATATACCCTTTCTCATTCAAAACCTCATGGATTTTATCACCATAACTAGCATGAATTTCTGGCAATAGCGTCAAAGAATATTGATCTGCCAATTCCTGTACTTTGCTTAGTACATTCCAAGTATCTGGATCATTTAGGAAGTTTTTCAATCCTGGCTCTTTTGAAGCATATGCAAAGGCATCTAGTCTAACAATGCTAGCCCCATACTCTGCCAATTGTTTTAAGGTATTGTCATAGAACTCCCATACCAAAGGCGATTTGATATTCAAATCCATTTGTCCTAGATATCTTCTCTTGGATTCTAATAAGTCGCTTACCTGCTTTTCATACTTACTGAATTTTCCAAAATCAATTTCTGAAGGTTTTTTACCTTCCTCTATTGCATCATTTACTATGTCTGCAATTTCACTGGCTGCATAATACTGAATATCCATATTCTCCATTAAATCTTGAGCATCTATCTTACGATATCTTACTTCTTGATAAAAAGTATTCCAATAAGGAACTTCCCTTCCATCTGGCATGCGAACCATCAAAATTGGCAGACCCGGTTTACGGAAAAACATGTCCTTTATTAACTCTTGTTTGGGCTGAATATATCCTTCCTCTGTCATTTCACCTAGACCTTTCCAGAATTCATTCCAGCGAATAAAAAAGTCCAGATACTTAGATTCTGTACCTTTCTCTAGAATATCTTGAAATTGCTCTGATAACACTGAGGCATGATTTAAGATAAAATCTAACTTCAAATCCATATTAAGTTCTTTTATATCTGCTAGATCTTGCTCAGAAGCAAAACTTTCGTTTAAGTCATAATTAATCACAGAAAAACCTCTGTCTAGGTCTGTGTTAAACATACTTGGTAAGATGTAAAAGGATTGAAACACATCCTTCATTTCCTTGCGCTTCAAAAAGCTTACAATATCTTTTAATTGCCCGCCCACGCTATCAGGGTAAGCATTTAACATAGGTTTTATATTTTTCATTTTTCACTCTTTCTCCATTATGTTCTCTCGGAATCTAGAACCCTTGTTTTTTGGGGTCTAGATTCTACCTTGGGGACTTTGTCCCCCACTTGTTTCAAATGAACTTTTGAATTCTTACGAAGATTTCTGAAAGAAGAGTATGCGCAAATCGTGTGGAAACGTCTGTATTTAGTGGCTGTTTTCTAGCCGCTTAGGTACAGCTACGTTGGAACCGAGCGAGAGCGCATTTGCAATACTCTTCTTTAGAAATCAATAGGAAAGATTCCGAGAGTTCTCCATTATCTGATCAAAATCTATCAGTTCTCCAGATTTTGACACTATAATTTTAGCCTTTTTCGCTTGAGATGCTAATAAATCCTGTTCAATTCCTAAAACAGTGGTCACAAAAGGACTATCTACTCCACCATCGCGATTTCTTGCTTTTCTATGAGCTAGGGTTTCTTCTGGTGTGCTATTTAATAAGATTGGTATATCCACACCTACTAAGTTATCATTGTTTCCATGAGTCCACTCAATCACTAACACTTGTATATTTGAAAAGTCAATAGAATCAAACCAATATTCTGTCATATCCCTTCCCATACGCTTTAAGTAAATTTGCTCTTTTTCTGATTTAAACTCATCTATAATCTGATTTAAAACGGAAAATCCTATCTCATTTGGAGTTCCAAGGTAAGAGCATAGTCCCTTTTTTCCACCTGTAAGATAAGAGGCATACCAAGGATATTCTTGAACTAATTTAACATCTGCATCCAACTCTTTTTCTTGCATTTCTTTGACTACGGCAAATCGTTCCCTGGTATAGACCCCATCTTCTACCATTTGTAAGATTCCTGTTTGACGAAAGAGACGTAAACGCTCTGCATCATTGTACATAGGAATTCGATTTGGATAATTGTCTCCAGATAAGGTATAGGCTCCTATCCCTATCTTAGTAAGGTAGGTTGAAATCAAAGAAGCTGTCTCTGATTTTCCCACTCCCGAACCACCACATACGGATACAACAATTTTACTAGCCCCCCTATCTACAGACTCTTTCATCAATTCTAGCAATCTAGGAAATAGTATCTTTGCTTTTTCTATGTGGCTTTCGTTAATTTCAATTTTATCTCCTGGCATGTCCCCATAGATATATATTCCATTACATTCTGGTGCTGACCAGTTATTTAATTCTTTTAATATTTTTTTCATTATCTTCCTCCGATATTACAATTTGCTTTTGCTATTTCACGGCTCCTGCAACTACACCACTAATAATTTGCTTTTGTAAGAATAGATATAGTACTAAAATAGGTGCAACAGTTAATACTAAAGCTGCCATAATCAAACCATAGTCTGCAGAATAGGTTCCATAAAAGGTGTAGGTAGATAATGGCAATGTGTACAATTCCTTTTTTCCTAATACTAAAGATGGTAATAGATAATCGTTCCAAAATGCTAATACATTTAATATAACTAAGGTTGCTGTAGTTGGCTTTAATAGTGGAAATACAATCAAGAAAAATGTTTGAATTTTAGTACAGCCGTCTAAATATGCTGATTCTTCTAATGAAATTGGCATACCACTTTTGATAAAACCTTGAAAAATAAACACACACATACTCATAGCAAAACCTACATGCATATAAACTAATGTAAATCTACTGTTTAATAATTGGAGTTCAGCTCCATAAATGGTTACAAGAGGAATCATGATCGCTTGAAAAGGAATAATCATAGCAAGAACCATCAT
>CAYJHO010000094.1:0-9249 GCA_964369945.1 uncultured Lachnospiraceae bacterium | reverse complement strand
GGAAAGATTCCGAGAGCTCATTCTTTTGGAAAGTTTTGTAAGGCTTGTTTTACTTCTTGTAATGCTTCCTCTAAACTATCACTATTATTAATTATTCTATCACTATTTTTTCTAAATTCTTTTTCACTCAATTGCTTTGACATTATACTTTCTATTTTCTCAGTGCTATATCCTCTACCAATTTGCAAACGACTTATTCTTACCTCTTCTCTAGAATAGATATACCACATTTCATCTACCATTTCTTTATAGCCACCTTCGACCAAAAGTGCTGCCTCTAGAAAGACATAATCACAATCACCTTGTTCTTTTGACAGCTCAATTTCTTTGGCTATCTTTCTTTTCACCTCTGGATGAATTAGTTGGTTTACTGCTTCTAATAAATTACTATCTCCAAAAACTCTTTGTGCCATCTTTTGGTTATCTATGGCACCATCTTTAGTTA
The DNA here is from genome assembly GCA_964369945.1 of uncultured Lachnospiraceae bacterium. GTDB lineage: Bacteria > Bacillota > Clostridia > Lachnospirales > Lachnospiraceae > RGIG6307. The sequence goes on along the minus strand of CAYJHO010000094.1, from coordinate 8,804 downwards.
ATACATTTTCTCCCAACAAATCTACCAGAGCTTGGTAGCAAATTTCTCCTGGTTGCTTTAGCTTTGCAGCTATTTCATCAGCTAAAAGTACTTTTGCTAAATAATGTTGTCCAAGATACTCCAAAATTTTTGATTTGCCACTTCCAACACCACCCGTAATACCAATCACTATCACTTCTTTACTTCGACTCATACCAACTATTGCCCTCATGCATATCTACTTCTAACTTAACCAGAAGTTGCACGGCCTCCTTCATACCTGTATAAAGAATTTTACTAACCATTTCTACTTCTTCCTTGGCTGCTTCTATTAACAATTCATCATGCACTTGTAAAATCATTCTTGACTTTAAATTTTCTGCCCTTAGCATTTCCCCTACACGAATCATGGCTATTTTCATAATGTCTGCTGCAGTACCTTGAATAGGACTATTCATTGCAATTCTCTCACCAAAGGAGCGCTGCATAAAATTAGAACTACTAATTTCTGGAACAGGCCTTCTTCTATGAAACATAGTCTCCACATAACCTTTTACTTTTGCCTCTTCTACTACTCGCTCTAAAAACTTTTTCACCTCTGGATAAGTTGCAAAATATTGGTCAATATATGCCTTTGCTTCCTTGGTTGAAATAGATAAATCTTGACTTAAACCAAAAGAACTAATTCCATACACAATACCAAAATTAACTGCCTTAGCATTTCTTCTCTGTAAATCTGTTACTTCTTCAAAAGGGGTATGGAATACTTTAGATGCTGTAATTCTATGAATGTCTTCTTCCATCGCATATGCTTCAATCAATTGCTGATCTCCAGACATATGGGCTAGAATTCTCAGCTCGATTTGGGAATAATCTGCGTCCACAAATACAAATCCCTCTTCTGGTACAAAAACTTTTCTAATTTCTCTCCCTAACTCTGTTCTCATTGGAATATTTTGCAAGTTAGGTTCTGTGCTACTAAGTCTTCCTGTTGCCGTAATAGTTTGTTGGAATTTGGTGTGAATACGTCCATCTGCTGCAATCACTGTAGCTAGACCATCTGCATAGGTGGACTTTAATTTCGTTAATGCTCTATATTCTAATATAAACTTAATAATTTCATGTTGATCTACTAACTTTTCTAATACTTCTGCTGCCGTGGAATAGCCTGTCTTAGTTTTCTTTGCACCTTCTAGTTGCAATTTTTCAAAGAGAATTTCCCCTAATTGTTTCGGGGAATTAATATTGAATTTTTCTCCTGCCAAATTCCAAATCTCTGTTTCTAATTCTTGGATTTTTTTGTGCAGACGAGCTCCATACTCTTGTAATTGCTCCTTCTCGACTTTTATGCCCCATTGTTCCATTTTATAAAGTTCTAAGGATAGCGGCATTTCAACCTCTTCAAACAAGGATTCCATATTCATTGCTTTCAACTTTTGTTTGATAGGCTCTACTGCCTTTTCGCATATATAAGCCTCTACCCCAGCAAATTCATATACTTTTTCTTCTTCAAATAAAAGAACGGAAGCTAGCGGCCTTTTTTGTAAAAGTTCTGCTTTTGAAGTAAACACCAAATCTAAATACTCCATTGCAATACTTGTATCATCATAATCACTCTTTAATGGATTTACCAAATAACTTCCTATCACTAAGTCAAAATAATTACTCGTACTTTCCTGCTGTAAATAAGGATAATAATTCTTAATATGGCAAACCGCAAGATTTGTAACAGCGGAGAGTTTTCTACATTGATCTTTTAGATAGTCCTCAGAAACAAAGCCACCAATCGGCACACATATCACATGATTGGAAAATGACATAGATAATGCAAAGATTTCACCATCCTCTTCTAACAAATAGATCCCTACTAACTGAGCTTTTCCAGCTTTTACAAAGATTTCCTCTACCATAACAAAGTCCCTGATAATCTCTACTTTAGGTAAATCTACTTTCACTACACTTTCTACGGTAGTTTCATCAAATCGCTTCAAAATATTTTTCAATTCAAATCTTTTACACAAAGTATAGGCTTCTTCTGTAAAAAATCCTTCTGCTTTGCCATTTTCATAATCAAAATCAAGCTCACAATCTATTTTTATGGTTGCTAATGTTTGACTCAGATAAGCCAAATCCTTATGTTCTCTTAAAGATTCTCTAATACTATTTTTCTTAATTTCTTCTAAATGCTCATACACCGCATCTAAACTTCCATATTCTGCAATCAAGGCACTCGCAGTCTTTTCCCCTACTTTTGGTACCCCGGGTATATTATCAGAACTATCCCCCATTAAAGCTTTCACATCAATAAAGGCACGTGGAGAAACTCCATATTCCTCTACCACCTGTGCCGAATAATAGTTTACCGTCTCTGTCTTTCCCATTTTAGTTTTCGGAATGCTGATTTTAATATGATCTGAAGCAATTTGCAATAGGTCTCTATCCCCAGAAACTAAAGTAACCTCATTCCCACTAGCTTCTGCTTTCTTTGCCAATGTCCCTAAAATATCATCAGCTTCATAACCTGCTTGTTCGTATATTTTAATTTTCATTGCTTTTAATACTTCTTTGATTGCAGGCACTTGCTCCCTAAGTTCATCTGGCATTCCTTTTCGAGTTCCTTTATACTCTTCATAAATTTCATGTCGAAAGGTAGGTGCTTTTACATCAAAAGCAACTGCCAAATAATTCGGTTTCTCTTCTTCTAATATTTTAAACATAATATTCAAGAAGCCATAAATCGCATTGGTGTGATGCCCCTCCGCATTACTTAGTGGTGGAACTCCATAAAATGCTCTATTTAAAATACTCAATCCATCAATTAATACAATTCTTTCCATTTTCATCTCTTTTCTTTATCTTGGCCACAAAAACCATATTAAAATTAATACTAAAATGATAATCAATACATAAAACAATGTAATACCAAATACTTTTATATTAAATTGGTATCTGTTTGATTTCTCTACTTCTTCTACTCTCGCATTCAATTCTTGATTCAAATCAAAAGATTCTCCTGCCTCTAATCTATGCAGTCCTTCTTCTAATAAAAATTGAATTGATATTTCTTCCCAACAAGATTCACATGTTCTAATATGGCTTACTAATTGTCGTGCTTCTTCTTTCGAGCAATTACCTTGTATAAACTTCAAAACCAGCTTTTCCGCGTCTCTACATTCCATACTCTACTCCCTGCAACATTCATTTTAATATTACCATTCTAGCATTTCCCTAAAAAAAACACAACTAAAACACGATTAACTTCCCTTGTATTATGTTCCTATCTTTGATATAATATCATTACTTTTAGGAAAGGAGCAAAACTATGAAACTCGAAAAATTCCGTAAAATAATATCAATTCTATTTATCGTGGTAGGTTTTTTGACTGCATTAGAATTCATTTTTATTCAAGGCCTTTTTACCGGCACTCTATTATTTTTTGTCACCTTATTTCTAGGTACTGTTGCAGTTCTCATTCATTTGCTCAAAGGAAAGAACTTTGAAGCATTGCATTTTTTACTAACGACGATTGCTCTTACCATGGGCTATGCTGGAATTATATTTTTCTAATTGTAGAAACCTACAATCTCTTTCTATATATCATGGTATCTCTAATTCCTCTCTTGCTTGTGGTTTTGCAAAATAATACCCTTGTGAATACTTCACCTTATATTCTTCTAACAAATCTTGAATTTCTCTATTCTCCACAAATTCTGCTACTATATCTGCTTCGATTAAATCAGCTAAATAAATGATAGATTCTAAAATCATTCTATTCTCTAAATTACATGCAAGATCTTTGATGATATCACCATCCACTTTAATGATTTCTGGCTTTAAAGAAATAATAGAACTGAAGGTTGCAAATCCCACTCCAAAATCATCTACTGCAATTTTACACCCAATCTCACGGAGTTCTTTCAGAAATTGAAATAAATCGTGATTTTTGTTGTAATCTTCAGTTTCTACAAACTCAATGGTAACTTTTTCGATTTTCGGATGTCCTTTGAGTCGACGAACAAACCACGCTCGAAACTCAAGAGATTGAATATCTAATAGAGATATATTGAAACTGACTTCACTCTCTTTGTCTTCAAAATCCTTTAAAGTTTTATCAATCATAATTTTACTTAGACTTAAATACATCTTTAGCTTTTTAGACTTTTCTAAAAAAACACTTGGTGGACACATTTTCCCCTCAGAATCAAATATTCGCATCAATGCTTCATATTTGTCAATACAACCTGTTTGATTATTGTAAATCCCTTGGTAAAAAGGGACTATCGTATCTGATTGAATGGCATAGGTCAACAATTCAAACACTCTATGATTCTCTTCTTGTTCTGAAGCAAGTTTTTCTCTCTCATCCTTAGCCACAATAAAATTGTTCTGCAAGTCTTTGTTTAAATAAAATGCACTTTTTGCCTGATGAATTAATTCATCACCAAAGGCTACTACAAATCTAGAAACTCCCGCTAGTCCTGTTTGATTAGAGCGAATCAATTCATACTGTTCATGATTTGCTTTCATAAGTCCCAGAAAATCTTCATCACTCATATCATCATTTGCAACTGCCATAAAAAATTTATAACTATGGATATACACATGTACAATATGATCAATTCCCATTTGCTTATATGCAGCATTTCCCATCAGCAAAATCTCAGAACCTGCTTTATAATACCTATCTTCACCAAAGATTGACATCATCATATCTGCATTTATTACTTCTGTCATACATATTTTAGTAAACTTTTTCTCTGCATGGTCTTTCAAAAACTGTTCGTAGCTATTGATTTGAAACCTTGGATCAATTAATTTATCTTCACATTCTTCATATAAATTCATCACAGCACACCTTTCCTATATCCATTTATTTTATTATACAAAATATAGAATTAAAACACAATAACAAACGTCTTATTGACAAACGATTCTTTTTTACTTACACTCATATCAGAAGAACAGTGTCTCAAACACTTTTATCATGGGGCAGAATTTGAACCGGTATGGAGGATAAAATGATCTATTTTGACAATGCTGCAACCTCTCTTATTAAGCCAAAAGAGGTTGGCGATGCCATGATTTTGGCATTAAACCAAGCTGGAAACCCTGGGCGTAGCTTCCATACCCCAGCCCTACAAGCTAGCAGAATATTATTACAAGCAAGAAAAGAAGTAGCAAACTTGGTGGATTGTGCTATCCATCATGTGGCCTTTACTTCAGGTGCTACAGAAAGCTTGAATTTAGCACTACACAGTTGCCTCAAAGCAGGGGATCATGTTATCACTAGTTGTCTCGAACACAATTCTGTTTTGCGACCACTCTACCAAATCCCTTGCCAACTTTCTTTTCTAGAGTTTACTGATTCTGGCGACTTAGTTTTAGATCAGTTAAAACAACTCTTACAACCAAATACAAAGGCCATTGTATGTACTCATGGCTCGAATGTATTAGGTAACCTAGTCGATATAAGCTCTTTATATGAGTTTTGTAAAAAACACCAATTACTCTTTATTTTAGATGTAGCACAAACTTTAGGTCAAGTTCCACTTAAGAGTAATATGGCAGATATTATTTGTTTTACCGGTCATAAATCTCTATTGGGCCCTCAAGGAACTGGTGGGATTATCACAGCAAGAGAAGATTTGAACATTGTAAAAACAGGTGGAAGTGGTTCTCAAACCTTTGCTAGTTCCCAAGCACCCATTATGCCAGAACTTTTTGAGGTGGGGACTCCTAATATCCCTGGACTTGCTGGATTAACTGCGGGAATCAAGCACATCCAGCAAGTTGGCCTTCCTCAGATTCAATCCCACGAACAAAATTTATGTTCTTATTTTATGGAAGGACTAGCACGAATAGGAACTTATCATATCTACGGCCCAAAAAGTATCGCCAAAAGACTTCCAGTAGTATCCTTTTTACCAGTTCATTCTACCTGTGAAGAAATTGCAGAATCCTTATTTGATCACTACGGAATTGCTTGTCGCACTGGCGGTCATTGTGCACCTTTGGTACACGAAAAGCTAGGAACAATACAAAGTGGTTTGATCCGCTTTTCTTTTTCCTATAGCAATACTTTAGATGAAATAGAACAAGCACTTTTAGCACTAACAGAATTAGCGAGAACAGAAAGGATTTAGCCATGATAGAATATGTCTTTAGTTTTACAACAACTGCTGACTCTATGTTAGCGGAAGATTTATTGCTAGAAGCAAAATTATCTGTACGTATCATGCCTACACCATCTAGTATAAAAGCAGGTTGTGGGCTTTCTTTACGAATTGATGAACATCAACTAGCATCCGCTAACACAATTTTAACCACTAGTAATATGAAATTTGATATCCACAAAAAAATACAAGATAACAGAAATGGAATATATTATGAAAAACAACAGTAATCCACAGCTTTCTTTTGCTGAATGTAGCAGTGGCGGATGTGGCGCCAAAATAGATCCCGAAACACTCCATAGCATCCTTTCCACTCTACCAAAGCCAAAGCAAGAAAACTTGCTTGTTGGTTATGAGGGAAGTGATGATGCAGCTGTTTATGAGCTAGACAATGAAAATTGCATCATATCAACCTTAGACTTTTTCTCGCCTATGGTTACAGATCCTTTCGACTTTGGTCGTATTGCTGCTGCCAATGCATTAAGTGATATCTATGCCATGGGAGGAGAGGTACTCTTTGCACTAAATATTGTATGTTTTCCAGAAAAACTTCCAAAGGAAATCTTAGAACAAATTTTAAAGGGTGGAAGCGAAAAAGTTATTGAGGCCGGGGCTGTCGTAGCAGGAGGCCACTCCATTTATGACAAGGAAGCCAAATATGGACTTTCTGTCACAGGAAAAGCCTCAAAGCACTCCATCATCAAAAATAACAATCCTCAAATTGGCCACAAACTCATCTTAACCAAAGCTTTGGGTGTTGGCATTATTTTAGCAGCGCACCGAGCTGATTTAGCATCATCCCTTGCTTATGAAGCAGCTATTTCAAGCATGGTTCAACTTAATAAATATGCAGCTTCGCATATGCAACATTTTACAATTAGCGCCTGTACTGACATCACTGGTTTTGGCTTACTTTGCCACCTTTTAGAAATGTGTAATGAAAAAGTTAGTATCTCAATTACACCATCCTCACTACCGATTTTACCGGAAGCATTAAACTATGCCAATGACTTTATCTTTACGGCTGCAGGACAACGCAATAGAAATCACTTTGCTTGTGCAGGGAAAGTAGATGAACTTTCCTTTGGCCTTCAAGAAGTATTATTTGATCCTCAGACCTCAGGAGGTTTGCTCATAGCCGTAGATTCTTCCCAAGCACAAACACTTCTCTCCCAAATACAGGTTAAGGATCCAGCTGCCGCTATTATAGGAGAAGTTCTTCCCAAACAAGAGCAAAGTATTCTATTTGAACCAGAAAGGAAACTATCATGAAACTATTAGATATGCGAGAAAAAGCTTGCCCAATGCCAGTCATTGAAACAAAAAAAGCACTTCAAGATACCCCAAAAGTCCAAGTACTTGTTGATAATAAAATAGCTGTTCAGAATTTAGAAAAGATGGCAAAACAGCTTAACTTTCTTTTTGAATACAAAGAGCACGCAGTGGATTCTTACGAAGTAATCATTACAACGACAAAACTTCCACTTTCTGAAATACTTCTAGAAGAAGCTTCCCTAGATTCTGACTCTGTTGTTTTAATTACTAGTAAGCATTTAGGAACAGGTGAGAAGAAGCTTGGAGAATTGCTTATGAAAGGTTTTCTATATTCCTTAACTGAGTTACCAACTCCTCCTGGGAAAATTCTATTTTTAAATGAAGGTGTTTTGTTAGCACATAGGGATAGTGCCGCCTTAACGGATTTGAATCACTTAAAAGAGCTTGGTTGTTTTGTGGGTGTATGCGGTACCTGTGTAAACTTCTATAACATGGTAGATGCTATTGGGGTTGGAGAAATTGTAGATATGTTGTATATTAGTACTTCTATCACTTCCTGCAAAAATCTAGTAAACTTGTAACAAAAAAGAGTTTTTAGGACTGTCCTAAAAACTCTTTTATTACTTTCTTCTATCCACTTCTCTCTTTTGCTTGTAATATTCTTGTTTTGATAAATACATCGCTTGATCTGCTAATTCCAACTGTTCCTGCAAATCATTCCCCTGAGTATAATGTGCGACTCCTATCGATACTGCTAAATCCTTTTGCTCATTTATTTGCTGTTTCATAGCCTCTAGTTTCACGAGAAATTCTTCCTTAGAATCTATGAAATCTAAAATGACAAACTCATCTCCGCCTATTCGATAACAAAGATCCGCAAAATGGCTTTTTAAGATCATCGCACAAGTTTGAATTAATGTATCCCCAAAGCTATGCCCTTGATTATCATTCACCTGCTTCAATCCATTAATATCAATAAAAGCAATTCCTACATATTCATGATTTACTTTTTCTGTTTCTGCCAATACTTGATTATAACTATAGCGATTTTGTAAGCCTGTCAAGTCATCAAAACGGCTTAACTTTCTAAATTTATTCAAGAGATAATGATGGCAATTATTTTTATCATTATGGCCCAAAGCCAAATCATAGGCAAATTCATAGCAACTTTCATAACCACAGGAAAAACAGTTAATATTTCTATCTTCCTCTGTAAATTTACCCAAAGAAAGAAAAGTCTGTTCTAAATCAATCCCTTGTTTTCTACAATAGCTACTGCTTCGATCTTCATATCCTCTCAAATAATGATCTAGTACTAAGTTTTCATCAAAAAATTCCATCAATTTTCGAGAATGTTCTTCGCTCACTTTGGATTT
>CAYJHO010000093.1:0-9287 GCA_964369945.1 uncultured Lachnospiraceae bacterium | reverse complement strand
CCTATCATCAAAGATGGAAATATTTCTATGGCTTCCCTTCAAATTATAAGCTGTTACCATAGGATTGCTTTCTTTCTCTTTATCAAATATATCTATCCCTTGCATATATTCAGGAATTTCTAAGCCGATTAATCTTAATAATGTAGGAAGTACATCTGCATTACTCATAGCTCTCAGCTCTTCCTTTGGTAAGCTATGCTCTTTGTCCGGCTTTAATATAAATGGAATATGCACTAAACTCTTAACTGCCTGATCCCACTTACATAGCATATCAAAATCACCTAGCATATCCCCATGGTCAGAACTAAAGATAATGATACTATTATCATAGATACCTTGTTTCTTTAAGCTATCTATGATAAGTCCTATTCCTTTATCAACTAGAGAAATACAAGCTTGTGTATATTTGTATGCCCACTCAATATCTGTGCTACTAGCAAGTAGTTGCTTTTGCATCTCATAAAATCCTAGTGGCTTTTCGTTTACTATCAGGTCTGATTTTGCAAAATCCGGTAATGGAAAATCTCGAAAGTCCTTTGCAATTTCTGTAGGTGGAACAAAAGCGTGATGTGGGTCTGGAAAACCTACAAATAATAACATGGGAGAATCCTCATTAGCATGCTTCTCAATATATTGACTTGTTTCACGCGCTAGCCACATCGTATTATGAACATCAACGGGTAAATTAGATTCGTATATATCCTTTCTTTCCACAGCCTCAGGTCGAAATGCCGGTCCTTCTATTACTTTATCATAGGCCTCTAGATAATTGGAATGTAGCCACCTCGCATAATGCCCCTTATTATATTCTGTTGGTGCTTCGCCATGACCAAGTACCATCCGCACATAATCAAAGCCGTAGAAACTCTTATCCTCTGCTACTACATTCTCTTGTTCCCATTCCGCATAACTTTCATACATATGATGACTAATATCTGCGGTAGATGGCTGTGTATGTAATTTTCCAAACAAGGCAGTTTGATAGCCAGCCTCTTTTAAAATATCAGCTATCGTAGGAACTTTATCTGGAACTTCAATCCCAAAAAGGTCTTTTGCAAATGCATTTGCAGGCTCCACGTTACCTTTCTCTCTTCGATAGAGTGGAATTCCATTCGAACTTACCCCATGGCCTAGCACATACATTCCCGTTAAAAAACTAGCCCTCGATGGCATACAGGAAGGGTTAGTGCAGATATGCCTTTTGAAATTACAGGAATCTTCCACCAATTGATCAATATTAGGTGTTCTCGCATATTGATTTCCATTACATGCTAAACTATCATATCTTTGTTGATCTGTGTATAATATAATAATATTCTGTTTCTTCACATTTACCTCCTAATTTTCATATACGCGGAAGTTAAACACTCTTGCATGTGAATCCCCATAAGTTTCCGTTACGGTCAAGCGAATTCTATCACAAGTAATATTTTTCCCTAAATCAATTGGAACCACTCTTAATATATTATCTTTTATCTCTACTCTCTCCATTTCTTTATCCGCTAAGTAAGATACAAGTTCGAAAGATTTAACTAAAGTACTTGGCATCCCTTCTTCTTGAGCCAATTTATGACTGGTTGCAATACTTGGTGTTATTGGCTTACTTAAATTAGGATCAAAACATAGTAAAATTTCCTTTACTTCCTTTGGAGTTTCAAACACAAGTTCAATCCATTCTCCTTCTTCGGAAATAGGCTCAGAAATCCAAGCATTTTCTTGGTCGTTTACTTTTCTTGCATAAGGTCCATTGATTTGTCTCTCACCATTTTCATACAATGCGCTTGAGGCTCTAATTAGTGTACTAGCTTTCGTAGCTAAATCAAAAGGATCCTTAGCTTCAATTCCTGGAAGATAGGCATCTTGCTTAATCAACCTTTGTTGCAATTCTTCCATAAAATCTGCTACTTGTCTTACGGATATACTTTCTCTTGCTGCTAAGTAAGCTGCTGTTCCGACTGCTTGCCCTATCACTGCACAAGTCGCAATCACTCTAGTAGAACTCATCGCCATATGAGAAGCACTAATACATCTTCCCCCTACTAAAAGGTTTGTGATATTTCTACTATATAGACTGCGATAGGGAATACTATATACATCATCTAAAGGATGCCACTTTGTTCCTTCATCTTCTGAATCCGCTTCTTTTGCTCGAATACCTCCTACAGAATGATCATCCATCGTCCAACCACCATAGGCTACACAATCTTTAAATCTTTCTGCCTTTGCTAAATCATTTTGATTCAAAACATAGTCCCCTAAAATTCTTCTAGATTCTCTTTTTCCAGGTAAACTCCCTATCCAATCAATCACTAAATTATCCGCTTCAAATTCACCTGAATTCTTAATATAATCAAATACACCGTATGCATATTTAATCAACTCTTCTCGAATCTCTTCTGCGTCTTCTATGGTCGATAAATCATCTCCACCAACTTCTACCCACCAATAGCCTGAACCTAGATCGTAAATTTCTCTACTCCCTAAAGATTCTTTTGTGACCTCATAAGCATAATTGGGTCTTGTAAAAGGCATTTTTCTCCCCATGTCTTTTGTTGTGAATAAAATAGTGCTTCCCATAGTATGTGTGTCTGCTACTATTGGTGCCAAAGACTCTCCATAGGTAGAAGCTGCTTCTCTTCCTATGGTATAATCTGCACCGCTTTCATATGCTAAATTTGCATCCCCTGTAGTATCTATAAAGGTATGGGCGCCGATTAAAAATTGCTTTGATGTTGTCAATTGATAAGCAATTATACTTTCGATTTTCTGATTCTTTACCAATGCAGACTGCATCTGTGTATTTAAGTATAAATCGATATTCTCCTCGGCTCTAACCATCTCTAAGGTGACATGATCTAAGGTATAAAAAGAAAAGATAGGATTTACACTTTTGTTTTTCAATAATAATTCCATAATAATACCTGTTTCTAGGACATGTTCTCTCTCTCCACATCTACAGGCTCCATTTACACTTACTTTAATTTCTGAACTGGCATTTCCTCCTAACACAGGCCTATTGTGTACCAATGCTGTTTTCGCTCCATTTCTAGCAGATGCAATGGCTGCACATACACCTGACATACCACCACCTACTACAACTACTTCATAGTTTTTTCTAGCATTACTTTCATGGTATACTCCTTTTTACTTTTTACTTAAATAATAACAAAATAGGCGGTTGAAACAACCGCCTAAATCTACTATTTTTGTACTTTTTATTATTTCATTGCAGATCATTTATCTATATTCACAAGAAAGTGGTACAATTAGAGTCTTACTATTTAAATCACTATCTACGATCTCTAAGTCTAAACTTTCAAGATACTCAATCGTTTCCATTTTATAATCTGCTAAATTCACTGTAGCTCCATTTTCTCCTATCTCAATATGATATATCCCAATCAAAATATCTGGATTTTCTCTATCTACAAACTTGAAAATATAACTTTGATTAATATCCTGGAAAAACCTTATCGTATATTCGTCTACACTGGTCTTAAATGTATAATGAGAGGTATCCTTAATACTTACTATATCACAACCTACCCTTTCTAGTTCGCGTTCTCCTAATTTCTCAATATTGATAGGATCATCCACAAAATCACTAATTCCCTCTGGATCTAAAAAGCTACTATAATAGAACAGTTGTAGTGTTTCACTCGGTTTCGATTGATATCCATCGTTTCCGCTCTCATATAAGGCTTGAACCTCTAAATGAACTTGATACCCCATTAACTCAGTTAATCCAGCATTATCATCATTATAAAAAATACTTCGTTCTTCATCAAACTCTATAGAATCAATATATCCAAATGCTGTATGTAGAGGTAGTAGCGTGATCGAGAAGCGATCTGGCATGGTATCAAAATAGCTAAGAATCTCTTCTTGTGGTAACTTCTTTATTGCCTCTAAATACACAGATAGTGGTAATTTATTATCTGCTCTGTTGTATGATATAGGATGCCATTGATTATAATCCGATGGTATAGGTTCTGTTATTTCTAACTTGCTGTTCTCTACATAAAAAGTTTGTTCTGTACTATCATATTCATCATACCAAACAGTAATTCTTTCATCATTAACAAATTCAAAAGAAGATGTTACTTCAAATGAAGTTCCTGGTTTTACCTGTATTCTATTATCTATTCTTCCCGTAGCATCACTTACTGCTTCTGCTATTTCTACACTTGCTAAGTCCTCGATTGCTTCCCCCTTTAAGAAATAACTTGCTTCTTTTGCCTGGCTACTCATCAATACAACACTAATGCTAATCACTAAGATTCCTGCCAAAATGCTAACTCTTAAAACTGGATTTCTAAACTTCATAATATTTTCCACCCTTTCCTTTGGATTCCCATTGCCAAAAGCTAAAGAGGTATTTAAAATAACTCTTCTACTAGTTGACAGCCTCACCAAAGAATAAGCATATTCAGATCGTATATCCTGATGCATCTTAGTTAAGACTGCTTCGTCACAAGACATTTCCATATCTTTATCTGATAGAATAAAAGCGAGCCATACCAGTGGATTAAACCAGTGGATCGATAGTGCAACAAATGCTAGCAAACGAGTAATATGATCTCCACGCCTAATGTGGCATTGCTCATGTGAGAGAATAAAATCATATTCTTCTTCTAACAGAGCGGAAGGAATGTATATTCTTGGTCTAAGTATGCCCATAGTAAATGGTACTTCTATCTGATCTGCAAGGTAAATATTTCCTTTTACAAGCTTAGAGCCAATTAACCTTTTCTTGAGTAAAATCGTATGTACCATTGCATAGCCTAGCATAGCTAAGACTCCACTCCCCCATACAAAGAATGCTATGGAGATTGGCTCACTCTTTTCTGCTTGCATTCCTAATTCATTGCTCGCTATGGTAGCCGATTCTCCCACTATATTTACAGGGGAACTTTCCACCACTGCTACCGCTCTCGACTCCCTGATACTATTCTGCTCTAGCTGAACTGTTTCCGTTGCTGGAAGCAACGCCATATTGCTTTCAAAAGAAAATGGAAACAACAATCGGAATAAAACTACGCCCCACAAGGTATAGGAAAAAATTTTAGGAACTTTTCGTAATAGGATGCGGCATAGGATAACGCAAATAATTATAATACTTGCTATCTTACTCAAATCTAGCGTTTGTTGAAAAAACTCAAATAATAAAGTATACATTACCCTACCTCCTTGTTTTTCTCAATGATAGCAATAATTTCATCGATCTCCTTATCTGACAGTTGTTTTCTCTTTGTAAACGAAGCTAAAAAGCTAGGAAGCGAACCTTGGAAGGTATCTTCTACAAACTTCTCACTTTGCATTGCTGCATACTCTTCCTTGGATACGAGTGACGTTACAATAGCCTTATCATTTCTAAAAAAGCCTTTGGTAGAAAGCTTTCTAAGAATCGTATAACTAGTAGAACGATTCCAATTTAGTTCTGCTTCTGCTAATACACTAAGTTCTTTTGATGTTAATGGTTCGTGTTTCCAAATAATATCTGCAAACTGCATTTCGATTTCGCCTAGCTTATAATCAATCATTATAATATCCTCCTCTTTGTTTATTCTCAGTAAACTATATGTTTAGTTTATCATGAATAAACAGTTCTGACAAGTGCTTTTATGATTTTTTACGAATTTTTCTTGGATTACTCCCCATAATTCTCTTATATATTCGATTCATAGCCTGTGGACTTGCAAATCCGCACAAACCTGCGATTTCAGTTATACTTTTATTACTCTCAATTAACATTCGATTAAACTCTGCGATACGCACAAAATCAAGATACTGTTTGAAATTCTTTCCAGTCATTTTCTTGAAATATTTTGAGGTATAGTAATAATCTAAATGCAATTTCCTAGCTACATCTTCTAAATTAAGATCCTCTCCATAGTGGCTATCAATCCATTGAATAATTCGTTCAAAGCCCAATGTATCCGTCTTGCTTTGCAAGCTATCAAATTGCTTTAAAATTCCTTCTCTCATTAAATATGCCACAAACTGCAAGATTGCCCCTCTAATCCAAAACTGATATCCTTTTTTCTCTTCTCTCCACTCTAAGCCTATGCTTTCAAATACTGCTTCAATCAGAGTTCTCTGTTCTAACTTTAACTCTGAAACACAATTAACTTCACTCATAAATGCTGCAAGATACTGGGACTGATATACCTTTTGAAATTTTGTATCAAGAACACTGGAAAGAAATTTAAGAACATATATTTGAGTATGTGTACTATCATCACAATAAATACCATGAACACTTCCTGGGAGCAAAATCACTAGTTCACCTTCTTTTGCAATATAATCTATTCCATTGATTCTGTGTCTTGCTTCTCCCTTTACAAGATATAAAATCTCAAAGCAAGAATGCCAATGTTCTTCTACCCATATTGGCTTGCAATCCGAATCTTGTAAAAAGATTTCCACTGGAAAATCTAAATTTTCATGTAGTTGATTCTCAAGCTGTATCATACACTTCTCCTTCTCTTTTTCTCCATTCTAACATAAAAGACAAAAACTGTTAAGTTTACCGCAAGAAATCTCTAGTAGATTTTGTCTTATTTTTTTATACTAGCTATATAGAATTTTACAAAGAGAAAGGAATCCATATGAATTTCAAACCAGATTATCAAAATATTGTAGATGCTGCCTACAATAGAGTTCCAAAAAGACTTCCATTATATGAACATATTGTTTCTTATGAAAAGATTGAGGAAATATTAGATATTCCCCTACTACCACTCCTTCAAGGTGACGAAAACGATATAAATGAATTTTTTTACCATTATTGCCGTTTTTTTAAGGAACATGGTTATGATACTGTTTCCTTTGAAGCAGGAATTTGTGGTGCCTTACCAGGTGGGGGTGCACTCGGTAATAGTATGGTAGACCCCATCATCAAAACTAGAGAAGATTTTGACTCCTATCCTTGGGACAACATAGAAGATTTTTACTTTGAAGAAAATACTAAATTCTTTACTGCACTTAGAAACAATATGCCAGAGGGTATGAAAGCTATTGGCGGTGTAGGAAATGGAATCTTTGAATGTGTACAAGATTTGGTTGGCTATGAAAATTTATGTTATATAGCTGCTGATGATGAAGACTTATATGCAGATTTATTCAAAAAAGTTGGAGAAACTAATTTGAAGATTTGGACACGCTTTATGAAAGAATTTTCTGATATCTTTTGTGTACTTCGTTTTGGAGATGATTTAGGATTTAAATCCTCTACCTTACTATCCACCGATGATATCAAAGAACATATTATTCCTGCCTACAAACCGATTATTGATTTAGTACATAGCTATGATTTACCATTCTTACTTCACTCTTGTGGACGAATCTTTTCTGTCATGCCAGACTTAATCGCTAGTGGTATCGATGCGAAACATTCTAATGAAGATCAAATTGCCGAATTTTCCTATTGGGTTGATACTTACGGAGAAGAAATCGGTAATTTCGGTGGTATTGACATGGATGTGGTTTGTCGCTCTAGTTATGAAGATATGAAAGCATATATCCACAAAGTTCTTGACCATTGTATCGGAAAAGGCGGATTTGCCTTTAGTACAGGTAATTCCATTCCTAGCTACGTTCCTGCCAAAGGTTACTTAAATATGATTGAAATTGTTCGTAGCTATCGTGGCGATTTTAATTAGGAATATCCAAAATAGCTATGTAAATAAGGCAGTAAAGGAGACAAAAAAAATGATAAGAATAGAACACGAATATGGAATTATTCAAGAAGTATTTAATATGTTGAAAAATAGTGATGTAGACAGACTACAAAGAAGGCTAGTGCAACAGTTAAAATTTGCATCTACATTATCTCAAAAGAAGAATGGCGCCTATGATGATTTATTAGAAAAAGTAGTACACATTGTAATTGCACAGGTTAATGAATTCGGGGGAGTCAATAAAAGTTTACTCAATGAGGTAGAAATTTTATTATCCCCACTAGCTGAAGAGGCAAAATCCTATGAATTTTTGTGTGTAGCACATGCACATATCGATATGAATTGGATGTGGGGATACGATGAAACAGTTGGTGCTACTGTAGATACCTTCCGAACCATGCTACAACTATTAAAGGAATATCCCGGATACCATTTTTCGCAGTCTCAAGCTTCTGTGTATAAGATTTTAGAAGAACATGATGAAGATATGTTAGAAGAAATCAAAGGCTATGTGAAAGAAGGACGATGGGAACTTACTGCGTCAACCTGGGTTGAAACTGATAAAAATATTCCGAGAGGTGAAAGTTTTTCAAGACATACTCTTTATACTAAAAAATACATGAAAGAACTGTTTGATATTAATCCAGATGACTTAGTGATCGACTTCGAACCAGATACATTTGGTCACAATAAAAATGTTCCAGAGATTTTAAACCATGGTGGAGTAAAGTACTATTATCATTGCAGAGGTCATGTTGGAGAACAAGTTTTGCAACGTTGGGTAGCCCCATCAGGAAGTGATGTTATTGTATACACAGAGCCATTTTGGTACAATGCTACCATTGATACAGAGATTGCTAATTATGCGACTGCCTTGGAGGAACTAACAAGAAGTAAGACATTGCTAAAAGTATATGGAGTAGGGAATCACGGGGGTGGTCCTACTAGACGAGACTTAGATTTATTAATTGAAATGAATTCGTGGCCAATTTATCCCAAATTCACCTTTAGTACTCTAAAAAAATATTTTGACTCCATAGAACCTTTGAAAATGGAAATGCCTGTACTGACAGATGAAATTAACTTTCTATGTGATGGATGTTACACTACACAAAGTACTATTAAAGAAGGAAACCGTAAGTCAGAACAGTTACTACAAGAAGCTGAGACTTTAGCAGCAATGGCCAATATCGTAAACCAAAGTAAATATCCCCATGATAAATTTGAATTAGCATGGCAAAGGACCTTGTTTAATCAATTTCATGATATCATTCCAGGATCTGGTGTAACCGAGACAAGGGAGCATGCTTCAGGTCTTTATCAACAAGTCTTTGCCACAGCTGAAGCAGCTACAAAATCAGCTATGAAGAAGATCTGTGACCAAATTGATACAAATAGTTTGTATCAACTAGAGCCTTTTATGGAAGATAGTCTTGCCGAAGGAGGGGGCCCTGGATTTACACAATGTGGACATAATTATGGAAGAGAAAGAGCCTATCACATTTTTAATACAGGACATCAAAAAAGAAGGAAGATTACTGAAATATTAGTTTGGGATTATGAAGGCGATTATGGAAAACTAAGAATACTTGATAGTAAGGGAGA
>CAYJHO010000092.1:4216-9309 GCA_964369945.1 uncultured Lachnospiraceae bacterium | reverse complement strand
GCAATTGTCACTCTATTACAAAGAAGAAAACTTCTCTACTTGTGAATAAGATTTACAAATCTTATCTTGCATGCTACGATAAGAGAAATTTTTGTAGAATATTGGGGTCATAATGGAATTAGTGATAAAGAGTTTTGAAGAATTAAGCAAGGAAGAGCTATTAGAAATCTTTCAATTAAGAATTGCAGTATTTGTGGTAGAGCAAAACTGCCCTTATCAGGATATCACAGAGGTAGACAAACTGTGCTATCATATTTATTTGCGAGAGGGCACAAGAATTGTAGGTTATGCCAGAGTTCTCCCCAAGGGAGCCACTTTTGAAGAAGCTTCCATTGGAAGGGTGATTTCCACCAAGCGCAGATGTGGTGTCGGAAGTAAGATTGTCGCTACTGCTATTGCTGTAGCAAAGGAGAAGTTTTCTGCTAGGGTACTCATGATCGAAGCCCAGACCTATGCTAGGAAACTATATGAAAACCATGGATTTATACAAGTATCGGAAGAATTTCTAGAGGATGGTTTGCCACATATCAAAATGAAATTGGACTTAGCTTAGAGAGAAGATACTTGCAAGGCAATAGAAAAGAGAGTCCTTTCACTAGGGCTCTCTTACCAATTATTCGTCCTTTCATTTATGAATACATCTGAGCATACTCTTGCATAGCATCCATAACAGCCACAACATTTTCCAGTGGCAAGCCAGGATACAGCCCATAAACAAGCATAAGTCCTCCCTTTTTCGACCCTAAACGGCTTACCTCAGATTTAATTAAGGCATGAATATCAGCTGGAGTTCCAAAAGGAGTGACCTTTTGCCTATCTACATCTAGTTCAATGCAGATTTTTCCCGCAAGCTTAGCTTCTATCCAATCTAAGCCATTGACTAAATCTTGAAGATTTATTATGTTCACTCCACTATCAATGATATCATCTACAAGTAACCTAATATCTCCATCCGAATGCATATGAATCATTTTATTTCTCCTTTTGGCTGGTTCCATTAATCTTTGATAACTAGGCTTAATATAAGTTCTAAATTGGTCTGGTGAAAGCATGGGACCTACCTGCATCCCTAAATCTTCTGCATAAGAAATAATGTCCACATCCATATCTACATACTTCTTAATAATTTCCATATTAAAATCCTCTACCATTTGAATCAACTTTGGCAAATGTTCATTTTCATCTACCATATCAAATAGTAAATTTTCATAACCTCTAATATCACAAAGCTGTAAAAAGGTGTGACCATGACGGAGTCCTGCCATCGTAATATGACCAGCTTCCTTTGCTGCTTTCATACGCATCCGCTCTTGCTCCCAATCCATGCCCCCTATTCCCATGCAGCGATTAGCATCTGGAGCTTGATACCCCAAAAAGTCCTTCCAATCTTTTAGTGGATGCTCTACCACAGTTCCTGTGATTCCATCCATACTAGTCACCCATTTGCAACCCCAATCATCTAGGAAAGGCTTGTCTTTTCTACACACACTGTGAAACTCAGGTTGTACGGGAAGTTTTGGTAAATGCTCTTTTGGAAATAAAAATTCATGCTTTTCCATTTGTTCTAGCAAGAATTCTTGTGGGTATGTATTCCAGCATGCTGCATTGATACAAAAGGATACCGGAACATAATCTGGCGACTCAAAATTAATTGCTCTTAACATATTTTCTCTTGCATTCATGGTAGTACTCCTTCTCTTCTAATTACTATGTTTTGATTATATCGCCACTCTTTTCCCTTGTCTTGTAATTCTGTATTGCAATACAAAATTATACATAGTAAAATAAAAACATACTATAGACTGGAATGAATTATATGAAAAAAATATGGGAATATCATCATGACAATGTCCTTACTTTGACTATTGGTAAAGTTAATTACGAAAAAGCACATCAGCCCCTACCAGAACATATTCATAAGAATCAGGTAGAAATTGTACTTATGCTAAAAGGGGAACAAATTTACCATGTTGAAAGCTCTTCTTATTGCATTAAAAGTGATGAAGGTTTTATTGCTTATGCAAATGAGTTACATGGTACTGCCAACACCCCAGAAGACAAAGCAAAATTTATTTATATTATTTTCAATCCTACTTTATTAGTAGAGCTAGGATATTTTAATACCCCGAAAGAAAAGGACTATATTATGAATTTCTTTGCAGCAAAAAGCTGCCGAACTATCAATAATATCAGCTCTCTTGCCTATCTGTGCGACTGCATGACAAAAGTAATTGAATTATCGCCTCACCAGGTAGATGCTTTCAAGGATACCAAACTTAGAAATTTATTATCGGAATTTATTATCTCCTTTATAGAGTTATCTACGATAAAAGGTACCGCTACTTCCCCTGAAATACAACTAGTTCTTTCCTATATTCAAGAACACATAAAGGAATACATTCCCCTACAAGATTTAGCTGATTTATATGGTATATCTGTATCTCGATTTAAAACGGTATTTAGTCGCTCAGTAGGGATACCACCCAGGGAATATATTTTACGCGAGAAAATCGAAGTAGCAAAGGAACTACTTAAAAGCACTCATCTATCCGTGACAGAGATTGCTTTTGACCTTAGTTTTTCATCTTCACAATATTTTGCTACTGTTTTCAAGTGTTATACTTATAGCAAACCAAGTGAATACCGAATGCATCACAAAAAGCTCTAAGATAGACCCACCTGTCCTATCTTAGAGCTTTTCTAATAATTTATTACCATTTTAGATTATCATAATTTCCATATTCACGCCAAATGCGAATCATCTTTTGATAACGTTCAAGAGGTAAGCCTGTATAGGCACAATTCGATGTAGAGAATATATATCCCCTTCCGTTCTCCATTCCTTGCTTCAAAGATCGAATAACATCTTGTTCACACTCTTCTTCTGTCCCTGTTTGTAGCAAACCGCAGTTTACATTTCCAATGAGACACATATCAGGGCCTACAATCTTTCTAACCTCTGTCATATCTACACCACCTTGTGGATCTAGAGAGTGCAAAGCATCTGGCTTACAATCTGCCATTTGTTTTACGATAGGCATAATGTTACCGTCCGTATGCTTAATTGAATAATACCCCAAATCTCTATATCCAGCTATGGTTTCCTTTAAGTAAGGAACCACGAATTCATCAAACATCTCTGTATTAAAGAATGGATTCACATTAAAGCAATAATCCGAGCATAAAGCAAAACCATTTAATAATTTCCCATCTGCATTTACTTTACTAGCAAACTCTAATGCATTTTCAACGTTTTTCTTCGCTTGTTCATGTAATACTTCTGGTTCTTCATAAAGTTGTGCCGAAAACTCCATCATATTATTACCATCTGGAATCCCATAAGTGGTATCTCCATGCATCATAATACTATATTCTTCCCCACTTTGATTTCTGATTTCTTCTAATAGTGCCTTAGTACCTTCTAATCCCCATGGATTGGGATGGGCAAAGATGGCACTATGTCCAAAGGTCTCTGCTGTTTGGATATAGATTCTTGCCATATCTTTCATTTGTAACTGCTTTTCTTTGGTAGACATTTGATTCCACTGCTCATAATGTCTGTGGGATGGATGCACCTTCCCAAATGCCTCCATCGTTAGAAAAAATACTAATTCAAAGGTTGGTACCTGTCCGCCAATGGCTTCTCCACGAAGTGTTCTCTCAAAACGCTCTTTGTTTGTCATGATTTGTAATCCCTTTCATCTTTCACACTTATGTTACATATATAAGATATTTGAAGTAACTTGTCAAGCTTTGAAATGATATTCTATTCAGAGATTTTATTTATTCTAAACTCGATACAAAAATCCCAAGTTTCACCCACAGATTCCCCATAAGAATAAGCTTCTAAATCTGCTCCCATTTCCCTTGCTAAGGACTGTGCAATAGTAAGTCCTAGCCCGCTAGCATCTTGTTTTCTTGCACTGTCTTTTCTATAAAATCGATCAAATATGTGCTGTAAATCTTGCTTATTAAGAATACTTGTATCGTTAATAAATCGGACTACTACTTGATCAACTTCTTCCTCCCATTCAATCCTTAAATAACTACTAGCATAACGACTTACATTTTGAATTAAATTAGAAAAAATCCGTTCCAATGCCACTGTATTTGCTGCAATACTTAAGGGGCTACTTGGTAAATCCATATCAAAAGTTAACTGGGCCTTTTCTAATATTTGATGGTGCCCCACAAGAGTTTCTCTCAGTACTTTTACAAGGTCTACAGATTCTAGTTCCATTTCATAGCTTCCTGTATGTAAGCGTGAATATTCATAAAACTCTGATAAGAGCTTCCTCATTACCACTGCTTTTTGATTCACCACTTCTATACAGTCTAATAGCTCTTCCTTATCATCTGTGGATTGCTTCATAAACTTTGTATAGCCTAGAATAACGGTAAGCGGTGTTCTAAGATCATGGCTAATATTTTCTATTTGCGCTTGAAAGTCCCTTTCTTTCTTATCGTATCCTCTTTTCTCTTGAAGCATGGCTTCTAAGGTAGTATTAAAAGCGTTGACTAAGCATGCTAATGATTTACTTGGAATAGGTAAATGGAGCATTTGATTTTGGCCAAGATCCTCTTGTATTCCATAACATTCTTTGCTCAGGCTACGAATGGCATATTGCAAAGAAATATATCGATAAGCAAAATAGACTGCTGCCATAAGCAGTGCAACCATTATAATCCAATACCAAAACATATCATCTCCTCCTAACATTTCATTAGATTTCTCGATCCCTTACTAGAAACAAACCAATGCTTCCACACAACAACATCGTTAGAAAACCAATTCCCGTAATCGCTAGTAAGGACTCTGGCGTTTTCCAGGGGGTTATACTCTCTGTCAAATTCACTGTCATATTTTCTACCGCAAAAATATTAACTGGAAACCACATAGCTATGGTACGAGCTAGTTCCACGCGAAATCCTAAAAAGTATAAGGCTCTAGGAATCAGAAACCAAATAGCAAAGAAACTAATTATATTCTTAAATTCATTTTCGAATTTCAAAGATAGGGCTATCATGAGCACCATTGCTGCTACTGCAAAGAAATAAACTGCCACAACCCCTGTTAATAAATCTTCTATTTG
>CAYJHO010000092.1:0-4116 GCA_964369945.1 uncultured Lachnospiraceae bacterium | reverse complement strand
CCTAGTATAATCTTTGTTCTGCTCACTCCAAAACTAATCGTATTCTTTAAACTTCGATTTTTCTTATGATCCCCATACAATAATTGAGCTATTATCGCACCTGCAATACAAAAAATTATCATGGTGGATATCAAATTAGAAAAGCTAAATGATATAGTATCATAAGGATACAAAATATTCTGCCCTAAGCCAAACTGCCTCAATGCAATATTAAATGCTACTAAGAGCAACGATAAGGATAAAGTAAATATGTAAATTCCCTTGTGACGTAAGATACGATAGTACTCGCTTTTTATATAATTTTTCATAAGACCACCTCCTTATTCTGTACTTCTAAATAGTACTCTTCTAGGGAAGTTTTTCTAATATTCATACCTATGATATAAAGTCCATGCTCTGCTGCAAGACGGCTAAAACTTTCTGCTTGATCTCCTGTTGTATAAATACGAATACTATGATCTGGAAGTACCTGATAAGACTCCTCTGGAAAATACTTACTCAGTAATGCCGCATATTGTTCTATGTCATTTATCTTTATTTCAATATGATTTACTACTTTTTTACCCAATTCTTCTGCTGTTATTTCTTCTACTAAAACACCATTTTTGATAAATCCATAGACGGTAGCAATCTGCTCTAACTCGGACAACATATGGCTAGATAACAAGATAGTAATACCTTTTTCTTCATTTAGTTGCTTTAATAGATTTCGTATTTCGATCATCCCTGCTGGATCAAGACCATTGATGGGTTCGTCTAACAATAAAAGCTGTGGCTCTCCTAAGAGGGCAATTGCTAGTCCTAAGCGCGCTTTTTGCCCTAGTGATAAATACTTGCATTTGCTCTTTTTCTTCTTCTCTAAACCTATGCTCTGTATGACATCCTCCACCTTTGTTAGATCTGCAATCCCCTTTTGAATGCTGTAATACCTCAAAAGTTTTTCTACCGTCATTTCTGGATAAAATGCAGGTTCTTCAATCAAGCAACCCATTCTTTTACGTAGAAGAAGTTGCTCCCTTTGTTCACAGTTTCCCCAAAGCTTAATTTCGCCCTCTGTTAGAAAAATATGTCCTGCCAATACCCTTAGTAAGGTGCTTTTCCCAGCTCCGTTATCCCCAATAAGACCATAAATACTTCCCTTTTCCACTGACATACTGATTCCATCCAATGCCTTCACAGAACCAAATACTTTTCTAGCATTTTGAATGTCTATAATCTTTTCTTTCATTCTGTCTCTCCCTTCTTTATCTTACAAATGTATTCTATCCTAGCCACTTGTAATTAGTCATAAAGAACTTATAAAGAAGTCATAAAGTTTTACTCCATTTTAAAACCAAAGCCATATACCGTTTGAATATAATCAGCCTCTGGCTTTTTTTCTTTTATTTTCTTTCTAATATTGCTGATATGCACATTGACAGTGTTATTTTCCCCATAATATCCACCATTCCATACCAATTCATATAGATTTTCTCGTGAAAATGCTTTCTTTGGATTTTTCATCAATAACATAAGTAATTCAAACTCATGGCTTGTTAGAACAAGCTCTTGCTCCTCTACCATAACTTTTCTTGCATTTGGATATAGACTAATTTCCTTATATTGAATCACATCCATTGCTACCTCCACTACATGATATCGGCGTAAACAAGCTTCTATTCTAGCAATCACCTCTTCTGGTTCAAATGGTTTGGTAATATAATCATCTGCTCCTAACTTCAACAGATTTACCTTCTCTGTCAGGTTTTGCTTTGCAGAAATAATCAGAATAGGTACTTCACTTTTCTTTTCCTCTCTCAGATAGCGTAATACTTCTTCTCCGCTCATTCCAGGCAACATAAGATCTAACAATATGACATCTGCTTTATCTTTGTCTAGCAAAAGCAGTGCTTCCGTTCCGGAAAAAGCTTGTAAACTTTGGTATCCTTCTCTTTCTACAATTTTACTTAACAACCTATTGATTTCAGAATCGTCTTCAATAATTAATATTTGCATCTTATTATCCTTTTTATTTTTTCTTTATTTTACCATTGCTATTTTATAATGACAATCAAAAAGAATGCTGCTCTTAATTCAAGAGTCTAGCATTCTTATCAGTTACTATGTTTAAATTTTCATATTTTGAAATAAGCTTCTTAATTCTAGGCTCTCTTCCATGGTATTCTTCCATCCATATTTCTTTAAATCTACTTTATTGTCTTCCCTATTTACCCGAATCCCTTCTCCTTCTAATAAAATTCGTTGTAAATTAGCTTCCTCAAAGGCAAAAGCCCCACTCAAAACCCCTTTATGATTTACGATACGATAGGCGGGAACATCTCCTGACTTATGATGTCTTAGTGCATACCCCACTTGTCTAGCATTCTTTGGAGCACCACATAAAAGCGCTATTTGTCCATAGCTTGCCACTCTTCCATAAGGTACCTTTTGACAAACAAGTTCTACTCTTTTATAAAAATCCATAAAAACCGCTTCTCCATTCTATCATTGTTCCTAGTAATACCTTGGCACTTATTACTTTACGTAAAATTGTAACTTAAGGAGTGGAATCTGTCAATTTTGTGTGTGAATTGTTAGTGCCGCTTTTTCAATTACTTTTCCCTCGCTCTACTGTAGCTTTCTAATTAGAATTATAAAACACCTTAACCTTATGAAAAATCCCTTCTGCATCCAAACCATGCTTTTTAAGCAATTCAGCAGCCGCTCCCGACTCCCCAAATACATCCTCTATTCCGATTCTAAGCACTTTAGTAGGGTGATCCTTTGAGAGTAGTTCACAGACAGCGCCCCCAAGACCACCAATCACAGAATGCTCTTCAATTACTACTACCATTTTAGTTTCTTTCGCTGCATTTATAATCAAATCCTGATCAAGAGGCTTTACTGTGTGAATATTAATCACTTTTGCTTCTATCCCTTTTTCACTTAGCATCTCTGCTGCTTGCAATGATTCCGAAACTGGCAGACCAGTTGCAATTAGAGTAATATCTTTTCCCTCTCTTAACACGACCCCTTTTCCTAACTCAAATTTATAATCTGAATTAGAGTTAATGATAGGCACAGGCAACCTTCCAAACCTTAAATACACAGGACCAGAAAAATGATACGCTGCTTCTACTGCTGCTCTGGCCTCTATGTCATCTGAAGGATTAATAATAACTATTCCTGGAATACTTCGCATAAGAGCAATATCTTCATTACATTGGTGTGTTGCGCCATCTTCTCCAACAGATATCCCAGCATGAGTAGCGCCAATTTTAACATTTAGTTGTGGATATGCTATTGAATTACGGACTTGTTCAAAAGCTCTACCTGCTGCAAACATTGCAAAAGAACTTGCAAATGGTACTTTTCCAGTCGCTGCTAAACCAGCAGCGACTCCCATCATATTAGCTTCTGCTATACCACAATTGATGTGTCGCATAGGATACTCTTTTTGGAATAAACTTGTCTTGGTAGCTACCGACAAATCTGCATCTAATACCACAAGATCTTGATATTGTTCCCCCAGTTCCAATAGTGCTTTTCCATAACTTTCTCTAGTAGCTATTTTCTCAACTTTTGACATAATACCTCCCCCTCTTCTTGTAATTACTGCATTGCTAATTTATATTCCTCGTAGCTAGGTGCCTTACCATGCCAAGAAGCTTTATTTTCCATAAAGGATATACCTTTTCCTTTTACCGTGGTTGCAATCAAAGCTACCGGCTTCCCTTTCGTCGCTTTTGCCTCTTGAAAGGCTTTTCCTATTGCCTCTATATCGTGACCATCAAAAGAAATTACATGAAAATTGAATGCAAGAAATTTCTGATCTATTGGATAAGGAGAGTTCACTTCAGAAATTGGACCATCAATTTGCAAATTGTTATTATCTACTATTACAACTAAATTATCAAGTTTTCTGTGCCCTGCTAACATTACAGCCTCCCAAACTTGCCCCTCTTGCATTTCTCCGTCCCCAATCATAGTAAAAATGCGATAACTTTCCTGTGTCATTTTGGCGGATAGTGCCATACCTACTGCAACTGATATTCCTTGACCAAGCGATCCCGAGGACATATCAACTCCTGGAATTTGCTTTTTATCTGGATGACCTTGTAAGTAAGATCCTAGTTT
>CAYJHO010000091.1:4845-9339 GCA_964369945.1 uncultured Lachnospiraceae bacterium | reverse complement strand
GGTGTGAGAGGTCGGTAGATAAATTAATTATCTACCTCCTACTCGATAGTATATTGATAAAATAAGGAGGGCAAGCATGAGAATTATTATTTCACCAGCAAAGAAAATGGTAGAGCAAAGAGAGCTGCTAGATTACCCCATAGATAAACCCAGTTTTCTGGCAGAGGCAGAGCAAATTAAATCAAAATTACAGCAGATGTCAGCAGAAGAATTGCAGAAACTTTGGGCTTGCAATGATGGGATAGCGAAATTAAATATGGAACGCTTAGCTCATATGAACTTAGAGGGACAAGTAACGCCTGCTTTAGTTGCTTATGAAGGGATTCAATACAAGTATATGGCACCTGGAGTGTTTGAGGATGGGCACTATGAGTATATATCAGAACATTTACGTATACTTTCTGGATTCTATGGTTTACTTCGCCCTTTTGATGGGATAGTAAGTTATAGGCTAGAGATGCAAGCTAAGTTAGCAATGGATGGATATAAAAACCTTTACCAGTTCTGGGGAGAGAAACTTTATCAAGCATTAGAAGCAGAAACAGATTTCATTCTTAACTTGGCCTCAAAGGAATATAGTAAGGCGATAATTACATTTAAAAAACCGGATATGCAAGTATTAAACTGTGTATTTGGTGAAGTACAGAATGGTAAAATTGTGGAAAAAGGTACTCTTTGCAAGATGGCACGTGGGCAAATGGTAAGATTTTTAGCAGAGCATCATATTACAAGAAAAGAAGAGGTAGCACTGTTTGATCAATTGGGCTATCACTTTTCTAAGGAGTTTTCAGATGAGGATACTTATGTATTTATCCAAGAGGTAGAAAAAAATTAAGACAATTTATAAAAGAAATGGAATAAAGGAAGAAAGAGAAACAATAGCTTCTTGTGGGGTTATTGATGCAATTTTTAATACATCTCATATGATTTACTTTACAACGGCTGTAATAATGTATTTTGCAGTAGTACTCTATCTAATATTCGTGTATAATTAACAAAGAATTTATACTATAATTACAGGAGAGTTTCAATGATTTTCATTAGTTACACCTTACGTGGAGAAGATTTAAATGTAGATAAATTAAGTATAATACTTAAAGAGAATAGTGGTCAAGATCCATATATAGACTATTTACACAATGTAAAACTAGACGATTCATTATGGATGGAGCAGTGGATTGAGTGTTCGCCAAGTAATTTGAAAAGTAAAGCACAAAAATATCTAGAAGAACAATTAGTATCAGCGAAAGCACTATATGTATTAGAGTCTGATAAAAGTGCTGAGTCAGAATGGGTACAATACGAAATTGCGTTAGCAAGACAATATAAAATTCCTGTCGTTTTTATTGAAAAAAGCACATGGAAAAACTGGATATAACAAGGAGACTTTATGGTATTTTCATCTAATATATTTTTATTTGTATTTTTACCCATTACCTTAGTGTTGTATTATTTAATACCAAAAAGAGGAAAGAACACGTTCTTATTATTGGCCTCTCTCGCCTTTTATGGCTGGGGGGAGCCTAGCTTTGTTTTTGTTATGATAGCTTCTATCATAGCAAACTACTTCTTAGGGCTTTTGATAGATATCATTAAGGATAAGGGAATCAGAATACGAAGGATGGTGTTAGCAGTTGCAACAGGATTAAACCTATCCCTTTTGTTTTATTATAAATACTTTGATTTCTTTTTGGATAATCTAAACTCTGTTCTAGGTTTTCAGTTTGAATTAAGGAATATCGTATTGCCCATAGGAATTTCTTTTTTTACCTTTCAAGGAATGTCTTATTTATTTGATTTATATATGGGAAAGGTACCCGTACAAAAAAACATCATTCATATAGCACTTTATATATCATTATTTCCACAGCTTATCGCAGGGCCTATCGTAAGATATGCTAGTGTGAATGAACAAATAAGGAAAAGAAGTCTTAGTATGGAAAAGTTTCAAGATGGGGTGGAACGCTTCGTGGTAGGATTAGCCAAGAAAGTAGTGATTTCTAATCAATTTGCCCTTTTAGCTGATACAGCTTTTCAACTTGGGAATGACGAAAGAACCGTGTTGCTTGCTTGGAGTGGAGCAGCAGCCTATATGATACAGATTTATTTTGATTTCTCCGGATATTCTGATATGGCCATCGGACTTGGGAAGATGTTTGGATTTACGTTTTTAGAAAACTTTAATTACCCATATATTTCTACTAGTATTACTGAGTTTTGGAGAAGATGGCATATATCACTGAGTTCTTGGTTTCGAGATTACCTTTATATTCCTTTAGGAGGAAATCGAAGAGGGAATACTTATGTCAATCTATTTCTAGTATTTTTGGCAACAGGGATTTGGCATGGTGCGAGTTGGAAATTTGTACTATGGGGCATGTACCATGGTATGTTTTTGGTACTAGAGCGTTTATTAGGAAAATGGGAAGTTAAGAGTAAAGTCCCAAGTATATTAAAATGGCTCTATACTATGCTGCTAGTTATGTTTGGCTGGGTTTTATTTCGAGCCAATAGCGTAGGGGATGCAGCTCACTACCTGTTGTCTATGTTTGGTTTTCATGGACAAGAATTAGTAGATGCCCGTAGCCTGTCTATGTTACTAGATTATAGAGTTCTATTCTTGATTGGGATAGTAGCAGCAACACCTTTTGTGAAAGTGCTTTGTAGGAAATGGAAGTTCTTGTATCTTGGCAGGAAGGTAGCCTTTCTTGGATTATTAGCAATTGCTTTTTCCTTTGTCATGACAGGAGGCTATAACCCATTTATTTATTTTAATTTTTAGAGAGGAATTCAGTGGATGATAAATAGAATAGGAAAGTATTTCATGAAATATTTGGTAGCACTGATATTTCTTGCTATGATGTTCCTGCCCCTGATTTTTATGAATCAAGAGGAGGGGAAAATTTCGGAATCGGAAAATAGAGTTCTCGCTAGTATGCCAGAACTTAGGAGTGAGACAGGAGAGCTTCAGTTAGATCGAAATCAGTGGGAAGCTTATGTAAATGATAATATTGGATTTCGGGACTTAGCGATTGCGGGGAATGGACTTTTTGTATATGAGGTTTTGGATAAGTCCCCTAGTTCGAAAGTGCAATTAGGAGTAGATGAGTGGTTATTTTATATCCCGAACAATAATGTGGAAATTGCATATGGAAACTACTTGTTAAGCGAAGATATGTTAGCTGACTTAGCAAAAAACCAGGTAGCAATTTTCGAGAGTTTATCAGAACAAGGAATAGACTATGCCTTGGTACTTCCTCCAAGTAAGGTAAGTATTTATCCGGAAAATCTGGTAGAAAATCTCAGTGTTATTATAAGCCCTGTAGACATAGTAGCAGAGTATTTAGAAACCCATACCCAGGTGCCAGTCATTCGCCTAAAAGAAGATTTGCTTGCAGCTAAAGGCCAAGGGGATTTATATTATCCTACCGATACTCATTGGAATGATCGAGGGATGAGAGTGGCAGCAGAGTCTATGATAGAAGATCTTGAAAACCTCGGATTCATAGAAAAAACGAAGGAAAACTTGCAATATATAGAATATGAAATTGATTTTATGGGGGATTTGACAGAAATGTTGCCAAATCATAGTTTTATGGGAAGTATAGAGGAAGTAGAACTTCTGGTAAAAGATGGGAAAGCAGTACCTGTAGAAACAGAAGAATTAGAACAGCAACTAGAAGCACGCTTCTTTACAGAGTATAAAAGTTTTGAAAATTCAGAAGTAGAGAATGGAACTCTTTTGATTTATGGAGATTCCATGTTAGGCAATGGGAATATTGCAAGTTATTTAGCAGAGTCCTTTTCCAAACTAGATTTAGCCAAAATTTATGATAATTGGCAAGATCAGATTTTTCTAGAGGATATTTTGGAAATAAATCCTGATATTGTCTTGTTTAGTCTGACAGAGAGAAGTTTGGATCAATTAGGGATGCCTCTGCTAGATGAATCTTTCTATTAGAAAGCCAAAGATTACACAGTTTCGTTTGTTCCTGTGATAATCTTTGGCTTTTTTTATAATATAATAGATATTCCCGAAATAATTAGTAATACATAAGTAAGAGTAAGAAATACTTGTTGTTGGATTCGTGCCTGTAGTTTATTTCCAAGAAAGATGGCAAGTAATAGAGGGATAATACTAAGTCCTATGAGTTGTAAGTTTCTTGTATTGACGAGACCATCCTTTAGATATACCACCATCATATAAGAGTTTAAGATAACCCAAATCGGAGCAACGGTGGCACGGAACTCATGCTTATCCTTTAAGATGCTCACTGCATAAATGACCAGTAGAGCTCCTCCTGAAACAAACATCCCATGTATGATACCAGCCACAAGTAGGCTTGATAAGAGCAGAAGTCTAGGTAGATGGAAAGTTCTTTTTACCAGAAGATTTTTTGCTCCTATAGCCATTACTAGCATACCATAGATTCTAAGTAAAATATCACTAGGGAGTAAGACGTAGAGCTGAATACCTAGTACCATACCAAGAAG
>CAYJHO010000091.1:0-4745 GCA_964369945.1 uncultured Lachnospiraceae bacterium | reverse complement strand
CCATACCAAGAAGAAGCATAGACGGAGGCATAGCAAGTACAGTGCCAGCAAAACCAGTGATGGTCTGCAGTACATTTGATAGGAAGAGTATGAGTAGAAAGCTGAGTTCTTCCATAATTAACACATATTACGATATAGGGTATAGAGCATATCGTCTGTGATATCAACAGGATTGTTATAGAGGTTTGGATGCCTACTGATGCGAACTAATTCATCGATCTGTGCTTCTTGTAAAGAAAAGTCCTTCAAATCAGTGCGTAAGCCCATACTAGTTTTTAGTTTGAGAATAGCATCTGCCATTTCGTCTACACTAGAAAAACCCAACTTTGCAGCAAGACTTTGAACTCTTTTGGTATCATTAATTCTAGTAAAATAGTCTAGGGTTAAGCCACAAGCTTCTCCGTGAGGGATTTTGTAGATATTGGTTAAGGGATAGGAACAAGCATGAGAAGAGGTAGTTTTTGGCAAGGTAAAAGCAAGACCAGCAATCAAAGAGGCCTCACACATCTTTTCTCTCGCTTCTGCATCATTTCCATTTAAATAGGCACGGTATAAGTAGGTAAATATTAAATCTAAGGCATAAATAGCACAGGCGTCACAAATAGGTTGGTGTCCCTTGCTCCAATAGCCCTCTATGGCATGAGAAAGAACGTCAATTCCAGTGCATGCAGTAATATAAGGAGGCATAGTATAAGTAAGCTCTGGGTCGATGATGGCATAGTCAGGATAGAAACCATCTGAAACGATAGGAGCTTTTTTCCCCGTGCGATGGTCAGTAAGTACAGAGACACAGGTTACTTCAGAGCCAGTTCCTGCAGTAGTTGGGACTGCAAACAGTGGAAGACGTTCTGTAGAAATAGGAACGCCAGTGCCATGATATTTTGCAATGGAATCCGTTCCTAAGCAGATACTAGCTGCTGCCTTTGCTAAATCTAAAGCACTTCCGCCACCAAGAGCAACCACAAAATCTATGTTTTGAGTTCGTATGATATTAGCACAAGCGTCTACCTCAGAAACATCAGGATTGGGTGAAACTTGGCAGAAAATGGTGGTAAGCATGCCATCACTTTCCTCTACTATGGTAGCAGCCAGGCCTTGTTTTACAAAGAAAGGATCAGAAACTAAGAGGCCATTTTCTAGATTCTGTTCCTTAGCAAGTTTTTTGATTTCATTTACCTTGCCAACGCCAAACAGTATTTTTACAGGTTGTGTATAAAGCCATTCCATTATTTTTCCTCCTCTAATCGGTATAAGCTAGTTCCTTCTTTTATCGTTTCTAGGACAAGGATATCCTTAATTTCCATAGGATCAATTGTTAATGGATTCTTATCTAAAATCACGAAATCTGCAAGTTTTCCAACAGCAATGGTTCCCTTATGATCCTCTTCAAAATAAGAATATGCTGCTCCTATCGTAACTGCTTTTAGTGCTTCGTAAACATCGATTCGTTGATGTGCTCCACATACGATCCCACCACGAGTGATTCGATTGACAGCAGCCCATACAGAGTGAAGTGGTTTTGGCTTTGTGATAGGAGGATCTTGATGGAAGTTAATTTCAAGTCCACAGTCAAGAGCCCACTTAGCTGGACTTACATTTTCACCTCTTGTTTGTCCTAGATTCTTGATATGCACATCTCCCCAATAATACACATGACCTACAAAGATAGATGGAATCATACCATAGTTTGCCATAAGTTCTAATTGATCTTTTCTAGCTGTTTGGCAATGAATCATAACAGGACGAAGCTTAGCCTTATTAGGGTTGTTACTTTTTTCATAAGCTTTGATATAATTAGAAAGAAATTGATCGCCAGCAGCATCGCCATTACAGTGAACTAGGATTTGCTGGTTTGCTTGGATTGCCATGGCCATAAATTCTTCTACTTGTTCTTCTTTGAACCAAGAATAGCCGGCATAATCGCCACTGTTTTCATATGGTGTTGTAAGCCAGGCAGATTTTCCTTGTGGAGAGCCATCTAATACTGCTTTATAACCACCTAGCTTGAAGCGATTATAGTATTGATTGGCACAGTCTTTGTATTCTGCAAACAAAGCAGAAGTATGCTCATTTACCATAGGATAGGATACCACATCTATTTGTAGTTGATTGTTATCAGCACTTGCTTTTAACATCTTTACTACTTCTGGTGAAGTTGCTCCATCTTGAACAGTTGTAATTCCATTTTCTAGATACTCTAGCTGTGCTTTTCTCATGCCTTCAAACATATCAATGTTTAATTTAGAGCCAAGTACCGAATAAATAGAAAAGATTGCATTTTCTTCTAAATAGCCATTAGGCTCTAAGCTTCCCTCTACTCGACCAATCACACCACCTTGTGGATCTAGGCTTTCAGAAGTCACAGAGGCTTGCGTTAACATTTTTGTATTGGCACAACCCATATGACCCGAAGTGTGTAAGGCAAGAATAGGAATTGTGGTAGAAGCCTGATCCAAGATTTCCTTGGTAGGGTGGGACTCCTTTGGTAAGAAGTTGTGGTCATAACCAAAAGCAAGAACTACACCATCTTCTGAAATTTGATAAGTTTCTATGTGGTCTTGAATGACCTGAATGATATCTTCGAAATTCTCACATTCACTTAGATTTGCAGCAAAACTCATTTGTGCAACCATAGAAATATGTCCATGAGGATCAATAAAGGAAGGCATCAGTATCTTGCCTTCTAAATCGATAAGCTCGGCATCCTTTTGTTTGAGTTCTTCTAAACATCCTAGTTGTGTGATGAGGCCATCTTTAATTAAGATAGCCTCAACAGTAGAATTTTTGGATTCCATGGTTATTATAGTTCCATTATAATAAATTTTTGTCATATCATAACCTCTCTATTCTAGTCTTTTGTTTGTTCCGATATGGTATAACTTTCTTCTACGTTAGTAACAAAGATTCGGCCGTCCCCAGGAGACCCCTCACTTCCTGTAAGTGCATTTTCCATGATAATATCAATTACTTCGTTCTTTGCCTCGTCATCACATATAATCACAAGCATATTTTTTGTCATTTCATCATAAATGACATCTCCTACTTGAATTCCTTTTTGTTTTCCTCTACCAGAAACAGTCCATCTAGTAGAAGCTGCAAAACCTGCTTCAGAAAGAGCGTCGGTAACAGCATAAACAGCGTTTGGTCTAATAATTGCGGTAATCATTTTCATAATAGTATTCTCCTTAAAATTTATTATATGATAGAATTTCAAAAGTTATTTTAATTTACGACTCCAATATTGCTATCGTTTGGCTGATGTCTCAGTACACCTTGAACAAGTTTTCCAGCACTATTAATGGAATCGTTGTCGGCTGCTATATATTTTATTCCTTTGAATAAGCTAAAGCTTGGCTTATTCCAAAGACCAAATATCTTCATCATAATGAGATAAACAATGGCAGCAGAACAGATAATTCCTACCGCTATAGGAAAGCTTATGGTAGATTCTAGATAAAAGGTAATCGGAAGGGTGATTGGAATGGAAAGCATCATAAAAATATTGGTCATTCCAAGCTCTGTAGCAACTGGAGTTTTAAGTTTAGGATCTACAATTCTTGCTAACGCAATTCCACTAGGGGTAGTACCAGTACACATTCCATACATACCAAGTACTCGCTCAAAATCATGAGAAGAACCTAATCTTGACATGAAATACATACAAATAAATGCAGTGAACAAAGCAACAATAATACACTCTATTACAATAGGCACTATCCAGGCACCGATAACACTCACTTTAATAGCCATAAAAGCACATACAACTAAGAAATCAGAAGTGAAGCCAGTAATTTTATTTTGTAAAGGAATATTAATTAAATGTTCCACTTTACATTTACGGAGTACCCATTTTAATAAGTAAGCAGCTACCATACCCCAAATGAAAAGCATATTTCCAAACATAGCTCCAACCACAGGAATTATTAAAATAACGTTTGAAATACCCATAGCAAGAAGATAACAAACACCCATTGCAGCTAGATGTAGGGCAAGAGTTTCAATATTTCCACTATGTGTGGTTACTTTCCCCATAGATTCTCGTTGTTCTTCAGGTGTAAAAAACCCTCGTACGATAGAATGACTGATGGTTTCTGCATTTTTAGCAAGTTTTTTTCTTAACCCGTATCTTGCTAATGGAACACCGATTACGAAAGCAGATACGAAACCAACGACAGCAAAGGTTACCGCTACCATTTGTGCATTTTCTATGCCATATTGTGTTTCTAAGATTTTACCCATATTGGCTGCTTGCCCAGGTCCTTGACAAAAAGCATAAGGAATTAGGATTCCATAAATAGACTCCATACCAAAAGCTTGCCCGGCGATACTAATGATCCCAACACCCATAGCTGCCGTGATTCCAAATAGAAAACTCCAAATAATACCCATACCTAGGGCACCTTTAACAATGGAAGCACCACCTGCTACTTTTTCTTCTTTTCTTTCAGCTTTCTTTACTTTAGGTTTTGAAATACTTGCCAAACCTATGGAAATAAAGGAGAAGGTGAAGAAGACATCTACAATAGTATTGTATTCCGCTACTGTAGTTGTAGGGAAGACGAAGTCATTGATAGTATTCATAAAAATTAATCCTAGGATACCTGCCACTACATTAACAGGAACTAGCATATTACTTAAGCATTTGATTTTGGTTCTTAAAACCATTCCGAGACAAGTCATGAGACCAGCAACAGAAAATGCAATTACAATTGGATACATATAAAATCCTCCTATTCATTTTTATA
>CAYJHO010000090.1:0-9340 GCA_964369945.1 uncultured Lachnospiraceae bacterium | reverse complement strand
TATTTAATATTACCAGTTAACTTTACAACAATTTAAAGAGGTAGAAATGAACAAAATTTATATTAAAGATGATTTTATTAAGTTAGGACAAGCATTAAAATTAGCAGGTCTTGTAGATTCTGGATTAGATGCTAAATTTGTAATTCAAGATGGATTTGTAAAAGTGAATGGCGAAGTAGATACAAGAAGAGGAAAGAAATTAGTTC
Source organism: uncultured Lachnospiraceae bacterium (assembly GCA_964369945.1). Lineage (GTDB taxonomy): Bacteria > Bacillota > Clostridia > Lachnospirales > Lachnospiraceae > RGIG6307. Next base: position 9,134 of record CAYJHO010000090.1, on the reverse strand, counting down.
CAGGCGATACCGTAGAATATAATAAGCAATCTTTTGTTGTAGAAGGAAAATAAATGTTTATAGATTCCCTTGAATTAGCACATTATAGGAATTATGAAAATTTGAACATTAGTTTTGATCGGGGCATTAATATCCTATATGGAGATAATGCTCAGGGGAAAACTAATATACTAGAGGCTATTTTTGTTTCCGCTACTACGAAGTCACATAGAAATTCAAAAGACAAAGAAATGATTCATTTCGAACAAGAAGAAGCACATATCAGAACACAAATTATAAAACATGAAATAGAACATAAGATTGATATGCATTTGCGTAAAATGAAATCAAAGGGGATAGCCATCAATGGGCAGAAGATTAAAAAAGCTTCCGAGTTGATTGGTTTATTGAACGTTGTTTTCTTCTCGCCTGAGGATTTATCGATTATTAAAGAGGGTCCTGGAGAGAGAAGAAGATTTATAGATTTGGAATTATGTCAATTAGATGCCTTATATTTATTTCATTTGAATCAGTATAATAAAATTGTTCATAATAGAAATAAATTATTAAAAGATTTAACTAGCAAGTCTTCTCTGATAGATACCTTAGATATATGGGATGAACAATTGGTTCATTTTGGCCGTTTGATTATTAAGAGAAGAGCAAAATTTATTGATGAATTAAATGAGATTATTTATGATATTCATCAAAATATAACAGATCATAAAGAAAAGCTTGTGATACAATATGCACCAGATGTGAAAGAAGAGTTATTTGAATCTAAATTAAAATCTCATAGAGAAAGAGATTTAAGACTTAGACAAACTTCGATTGGACCACATAAAGATGATTGTATTTTTCTAATCAATGATTTAGACGTTCGTAAATTTGGCTCTCAGGGCCAACAAAGAACAGCAGCTTTATCTTTAAAAATATCAGAAATAGAATTAATTAAAAAGCTAACAAAGAATATGCCAGTTTTATTATTAGATGATGTATTATCAGAACTAGATAGTAATAGACAAAGGCATTTATTAGATAGTATTAGCAATATTCAAACGATTATTACTTGTACAGGTCTAGATGAATTTATTAACAATAGATTCGAAATAAATAAAATATTCAAAGTTACAAATGGCATCGTTACATGTGAAAATTAAGGATGCGTCTTTGAAAGGAATGGGTGAAAACATGAGTCAAGAGTATGGAGCAGACCAAATACAAATATTAGAAGGGTTAGAAGCTGTAAGAAAAAGACCTGGTATGTATATTGGTAGTACTTCAAGTAGAGGTCTACACCATCTAGTTTACGAAATTGTAGATAATGCAGTAGATGAAGCTTTAGCAGGTTTTTGCGACAAGATAGAGATACATATTAACCAAGATAATTCTATTACCGTTATTGATAATGGGCGTGGAATTCCTGTTGGAATTAATCATAAAGCAGGGATACCAGCAGTAGAAGTAGTATTTACAATATTGCATGCCGGTGGTAAATTCGGCGGAGGCGGATATAAAGTTTCAGGTGGTTTACATGGCGTTGGAGCATCTGTTGTAAATGCTTTGTCTGATTGGTTAGAAGTAGAAATATACAAAGAAGGAACTATTTATCAGCAAAGATATGAAAGAGGAAATGTATGTTATCCTTTAAAGCAAATTGGTGATTGTGATGAAACATTATCAGGAACAAAGGTAAGTTTTAAACCAGATGCAAGTATCTTTACAGAAACTACAGTTTATGATTTTAACATTTTAAAACAAAGATTAAGAGAAATGGCCTTTTTAACAAAAGGATTGAGAATTCTTCTTCTTGATCATAGAGAAGAAATAGATACCATCCATGAAAATGATCAAATAAATCTATTGCTAGAAAGAGCAGCTGAGGATGCAGGAGAAGAAGTAGATACTGCTCCAAAAGAAAAAAAGGCAAAGAAAGTAGAATTTTACTACGAGGGTGGTATTAAGGAATTTGTTACTTACTTAAATCATAGCAAAGATGAGATATATGATGATGTTATGTACTTTGAAGGAACCAAAAACGAAGTATATGTAGAAGTAGCATTACAACATAATGATTCTTATTCTGAAAGTGTATATAGTTTTGTTAATAATATTAATACACCAGAGGGGGGAACTCATTTAGTTGGATTTCGTAATGCCCTTACTAAGACCTTTAACGATTATGCTAGAAAGAATAAAGTATTAAGGGATAGTGAACCTAATTTATCAGGTGAAGATATAAGAGAAGGGTTGACTGCTATTATTAGTGTTAAAATTGGGGAGCCACAATTTGAAGGGCAAACCAAGCAAAAACTAGGGAACTCAGAAGCGAGAGGGGCTGTAGATAGTATTGTTTCAGAGCAACTTACTTATTATTTAGAGCAAAATCCTATGGTGGCAAAGATGATTTGTGAGAAGTCTATTTTAGCACAAAGAGCTAGAGAAGCTGCTAGAAAAGCTAGAGATTTGACTAGAAGGAAAACAGCTTTAGAAGGAATGGCGCTTCCAGGTAAATTGGCCGATTGTAGTGACAAAGATCCTAAAAACTGTGAGATTTATATTGTAGAAGGAGATTCTGCTGGTGGTAGTGCAAAATCTGCTAGATCAAGAGCTACTCAAGCAATTTTACCTCTTAGAGGGAAAATATTAAATGTAGAAAAGGCAAGATTAGATAAGATTTATGCCAATGCAGAAATTAAAGCTTTGATTACAGCCTTTGGTACTGGAATAAACGAAGATTTTGATATTTCAAAATTGAGATATCACAAGATTATACTTATGACGGATGCGGATGTAGATGGTGCTCATATTAGTACCTTGCTATTGACATTCTTATATCGTTTTATGCCAGAACTTATTAAAGCTGGACATGTATATATGGCGCAACCACCACTTTTTAAATTAGAGAAAAATAAGAAAATATGGTATGCTTACTCGGATGCTGAATTAGATACTATCTTGAACGAAGTGGGAAGAGATCAAAATAATAAGATACAGCGTTATAAGGGATTAGGAGAAATGGATGCTGACCAACTATGGGATACTACTATGGATCCTGAGAGCCGTGTCCTTCTTCAAGTTAACATTGAAGAAGGAACAGAGTCTGAAGTAGATCTTACTTTTAATACACTAATGGGTGATAAAGTAGAACCAAGAAGAGAATTTATCGAAGAAAATGCTAAGTTAGTAAGAAATCTCGATATCTAAGAAAGAGGTATAAATGGACGAACAAATTTTTGATAAAATTCAACTAGTGGACCTTAAGTCAACTATGGAAAATAGTTATATCGAATATGCCATGAGTGTTATTGCATCAAGAGCTTTGCCAGATGCAAGAGATGGTTTAAAACCAGTGCAAAGAAGAATTCTATATTCTATGATAGAATTGAACAATGGACCGGACAAACCACATCGTAAGTGTGCCCGTATCGTTGGGGATACTATGGGTAAATATCACCCTCATGGAGATTCATCAATCTATGGTGCTTTAGTAAATATGGCACAGGATTGGTCAACAAGATATCCTTTAGTAGATGGCCATGGGAACTTTGGTTCTGTAGATGGTGATGGTGCTGCGGCGATGAGATATACAGAAGCTAGACTTACTAAGATTTCTATGGAAATGCTAGCAGATATCAATAAAAATACTGTAGATTTTACACCTAACTTCGATGAAACAGAAAAAGAACCTGATGTATTACCAAGTAGATATCCTAATTTATTAGTAAACGGAACCACTGGTATTGCAGTAGGTATGGCAACAAATATTCCACCTCATAACTTAAGAGATATGATTAAGGCAGTGGTAAAAATCATTGATAATCAAGTGGAAGATAATAGAAAGACTGATATTGAAGAATTAATTGAAATAGTAAAAGCACCAGATTTTCCTACAGGAGCTACTATTTTAGGTACCAGAGGTGCAGAAGAAGCTTATAGAACCGGTAAAGGTAAAGTAAGAGTTCGTGCTATTACAGATATTGAAACCTTATCAAATGGGAAGAATCAGATTATTGTAACAGAACTTCCTTACATGGTAAATAAGGCAAATCTAATTATTAAAATAGCAGAATTAGTTAAGCTAAAAAAGGTAGATGGAATTACAGATATTCGTGATGAATCCAATAGAGAAGGTATGAGAATTGTCATAGAGCTTCGAAGAGATGCTAATGCCAATGTATTGTTAAATCAATTATATAAGCATACTCAATTACAAGATACTTTTGGAATTAATATGCTTGCCTTGGTAAACAAAGAGCCTAAGGTTATGAACCTTCTTCAAATGCTAACCGTATATTTAAATCATCAAAAAGAGGTAGTAACAAGAAGAACACAGTATGATTTAAATAAAGCAGAAGAAAGAGATCACATCTTACAAGGTTTATTGATTGCTTTAGACTTTATTGATGAAGTTATTAGTATTATTAGATCGAGTCAAAATGTCTCTATTGCAAAAGAAAGATTAATCGAAAGATTTGCTTTAAGTGAAGCACAAGCGCAGGCCATCGTTGATATGCGTTTGAGAGCTTTGACAGGTTTAGAAAGAGATAAGCTTGAAAAAGAACATGAAGAACTTTTAGAAAAAATAGCTTACTATAAGTCAATTTTGGCAGATGAAAAATTATTATTAGGAGTAATAAGAGAAGAAATTTCTATCATAGGAGATAAATTTGGTGATGATAGAAGATCAAAGATAGGCTTTGATGAGTATGACATTTCTATGGAAGACTTAATTCCTAGAGATAATACAGTGATTGCTATGACAAAACTAGGTTATATCAAGAGAATGACTGTAGATAATTTCAAATCACAAAATAGAGGTGGTAGAGGAATCAAAGGTATGCAAACCATTGAGGAAGATTTCATTGAAGAACTATTAATGACAACCACTCATCACTATATGATGTTCTTTACTAATTATGGTAGAGTTTATAGAATTAAGGCTTATGAAATCCCAGAAGCAAGTAGAACGGCGAGAGGAACTGCAATTGTTAACTTATTACAATTAACTCCTGGGGAGAAAATATCTGCCATTATTCCAATTAGTGACTACGAAGAAGACAAGAACTTATTTATGGTAACCAAAAAAGGAATTGCTAAGAAAACTTCAATTATGGAATATAGCAATGTTCGTAAGAATGGCTTAAATGCTATTGTATTACGTGAAGATGATGAATTAATAGAAGTAAAAGTAACTCATAATGATTCAGATATATTCTTGGTTACTAAACAGGGTATGTGTATTCGCTTTAAAGAAACCGATGTAAGACCTACAGGTAGAGCATCTATGGGTGTTATTGGTATGAACATTGATCGAGAAGATGAAATCGTAGGAATGCAAATTGATTCCCAAGGAGATTCCTTATTGTTTGCTTCTGAAAATGGTATGGGTAAACGTACCTTCTTAGAAGAATTCAATGTACAAAAACGTGGTGGTAAAGGTGTAAAATGCTACAAGATTACCGAAAAAACAGGTGAGGTTGTTGGAGTCAAAGCAGTAGAAGATGAAAATGAAATCATGATGATTACCACAGAAGGTATTATCATTCAATTAAGAGTGAGCGAAATATCTACTCTAGGAAGAATTACATCTGGTGTGAAACTAATTAACTTAGATGAAGGTGTTAAGGTAGCACAGGTAGCAAAAGTTAGAAAAGAAATAGACGATGGAACAGCAGATGTAGAAGAATCTATGGAAGAAGTATCAGAAGAAATAGTAGAAGAAGTGGAAGTAGCGATAGATGAACAAGAGTAGTCAATTAGCGACAGAATCTATTGTACCATTGTTCTTTAAGTTAGCCATACCAACCATAGCAGCTCAAATCGTAAATTTACTTTACAATATCGTGGATAGAATTTATATCGGTAATATTGAAGGTGTTGGCTTTCTAGCACTAACAGGACTTGGACTTTGCTTTCCCATTATTATTATTATTACAGCCTTCTGTTCCCTTTTTGGGGCAGGAGGTGCTCCAAAAGCAGCCATTGCTATTGGAGAAGGTGATATAGCAAAAGCTGAGAAAATTATGGGAAATTGCTTTGTATGTTTAATAGGAACAGCTGTGGTATTAACCATTGTATTTTCTATTTTTAGTGAAGATTTGCTCTATTTATTTGGTGCTAGTAGTGATACCATAGGTTATGCCAAATCTTATTTGGATATTTATATCTTAGGATCGATCTGTGTATTAATAACCACAGGTATGAACTATTTTATTACAGCACAAGGTTTTACTAAAATTAGTATGGCAACTATAATGATAGGAGCTGTTTTAAATATTGTGTTAGATCCTATTTTTATCTTTGTTTTTGGTATGGGTGTACAGGGCGCAGCTTTAGCAACCATAATATCTCAAGCAGTTTCTGCCATTTGGGTTGTGAAATTTTTAGTAGGGAAAAAAGCAATACTGAAACTAAAATTAAGTAATTTTGCTCTAGACCCTAAAATTGTATTATCTGTGATGGCACTTGGAGTATCACCTTTTGTCATGTCATCTACAGAAAGTATTTTAAATATTTCCTTTAATGTAAGTTTAGCTAATTATGGTGGAGATTTAGCCGTTGGGACTATGACAATTTTGAGTAGCGTTATGCAGTTTTGTACCTTACCACTACAGGGAATGGCTCAAGGAGCACAACCAATTATCAGTTTTAATTATGGGGCAAGGAATTTTGATAGAGTTAAGAAGGCATTTAAGATATTACTTATTACAGCATTAATTTACACTAGTATTTATTGGATTGTAATTATGACAAGTGCAGATTCGATTGTTAGAATATTTGGAAATGATACTGCCTTAAATGAAATGGCAGCATGGGCACTTAGAATTTATTTAGGTGGTTCTATCTTATTAGGAGCACAGTTTGCATGCCAAAATACATTCCTAGCCTTGAATCAGCCTAAGATATCTTTGTTTTTGGCATGCCTGAGAAAATTGGTATTATTAATTCCACTAATTTTCATATTACCAAACTTTTTTGAGGATAAGGTGTTTGCAGTATTCTTGGCAGAACCTGTATCAGATGCCATTGCATCTTTAGTAACCTTAGCTTGCTTTATCTTATTATTTCCTAAAATTATGAAAAAGGCAAAAGCTAATCTATAAAATATTGTTCAATGATGGGGATGAGACCATCTTCATCATTGGACTTTGTAATAATATCCGCCTTTTCTTTTACTTTATCTCTAGCATTTTCCATGGCAACTCCAATATCAGCATATTCAATCATAGAAATATCATTGTAACCATCCCCACAACAAACCGTATCCTTTTGTTCCATATTTAACAGAGGTAGAATATTATGTAAGGTTGCTGCTTTATCGATATTTTGAGGCATTACTTCTATAAAGAATGGTTCAGAGCGATAAATGCTAAGGCTTCCTTTGTATTTATCATTGAGAAGTTCTACATATTTTGCAGCCAATTCAGGTTCTGCAGTTAAGAGACATTTGTTCACTTCTTTTGGTATTTGATGTTTGAAATCATCTAATTCTTGAATAGAAAGTCGGTTGATACGAGATTCTATTTCTACATATTCATCAACACCATTTCCAGATAGAATTTCCTGATCATTATAAGTTAAGATACCACAGTTATGCTCTTTGGCAAAATCATAAAGTTCTCCAGCTATGCTTGCATCAAACTTTTGCTGATATACCACTTCTTTGGTATCAAACTTAATCACTTTTGCCCCATTAAAAGAAAGAAGATAGGCGCCGTATTTAGAAAACTCTAATTCTTCAGCAATATGGTACATGCCTGGTGTTGGTCTTCCAGAGGCTAGCATGCAGTGATGGCCCTTTTCCATTAAATTTGTAATGGCTGCTTTTGTTTTTGCTGTGATTTCTTTTTGGGAGTTTAGTAAAGTGCCATCTAGGTCTAGCACAAGTATTTTTTTATTCATATTTATTGAAAACCTTTCATAGTAAGTATTGATTTTTTACTATAAGTATCATAACATTAATGTAGAGTATTGACAATAAGCGAGAATAGGATATAATTTACTTTAGCACTTAAAAGCGCGAAAGTAAAATTTTGGAGGTAGTAATGAAAGGGAATACATTAATTTCATACAGAGAAGATATTAAGATATTAGATGCAACCTTACGAGATGGAGGTCTTGTTAATAATTTTGCATTTACAGATGAGTTTGTAAAGGACTTATACCATGCCAATGTAAAGGCAGGGATAGATTATATGGAATTTGGATATAAGGCAGATCGAGATGAATTTGATCCAAAAGAATATGGAAAGTGGAAATTTTGCAACGAAGAAGATTTAAGAAATATTGTTGGTGACAATAATACAGATTTAAAGATTTCTATTTTAGCAGATGCAGGGAGAACAAACTACAAGAGGGATTTGCTTCCTAGAAGTGAAAGTGTCATAGATATGGTTCGTGTAGCAGCTTACATTTATCAGATTCCTTCTGCTATAGAAATGATAGAAGATGCCCATGCAAAAGGATATGAGACTACGATAAATATTATGGCAGTTTCTAGGGTTCGTGAAGATCAATTAGAACAAAGTTTAGAATTATTAGCAAATACGAATGTAGATGTTATTTATATTGTAGATAGTTTTGGAGTTTATTATCCAGAAGAAATTATAAAACTAACAGAAAAGTATATGCAGATAGCAAAAGCAAAGGGTAAGAAATTAGGAATTCATGCACATAATAATCAACAACTAGCTTTTGCAAATACGATAGAAGCTTTGCGCCATGGTGTAAGCTATCTAGATGCTACCGTAAGTGGAATGGGACGAGGGGCAGGAAATTGTTATGTAGAATCTTTACTGTCCTTTTTACGCAATCCAAAATATAATATATCTCCTATTATGGATTTTGTAAGTGAACATATGGACAAGATAAGAGAAGAAGGAGCCGTATGGGGCTATGATATTCCCTATATGCTTACTGGTATTTTAAATTCTCATCCATCTTCTGCTATTAAATTTATTAAAGAAGGAAGAAAAGATTATTCGGAATTTTATAAAGAAATTTTAGAAGATTAATCTAACAGGTAATACTTTGAAACAAATCATGAAAATTTTACAATGTTTTTTTATTACTATTGCCTTAACAAGATCCTTACCAGAACTTGTTTTAGCAAGTAATTTTGAAGAAAGTATTGATTTTATTACAGCATCCAT
>CAYJHO010000089.1:4451-9376 GCA_964369945.1 uncultured Lachnospiraceae bacterium | reverse complement strand
CGAAGCTCATGGAGATTATATGAAGGAGTTTCAATAAGGTCAGTAAAGATAAGAAAACCAGTACCCGTTTTAGGTACTGGTTTTCTTGTGTTATCCCCAAATTCTTTTGAAAATATTTGCATTTGGATCTACATTTGATCCGGGATCTTCACTCAAAGCACTTAATATATCTTTAAAATTCGCTTTTATGTAGGTGACATCCACAGAAGGAATAACCGCATATTTGAATTTACTACCAAGCTTTACTTTGATAAGATATGTCTCTTCCCCTTTTGTTGGCTTATACGCAACATCGCGAGGAATCCCTGCTGAAATAGCATTCCCGCCATCTAGGGTCTGTACTTTTGCATAATAACTATAGTGGTTATTGTCTTCACCACCAACGTTTTCATAGCTTTCAAAGACTTTTACTTTCCTATAGCAAAAAGAATTTGTTTGAATGGCCGTTAAAAGTTTCTTCTTGGATCCATTTTCTAAAAGTCCAACTTTCACATCTTCTAAGTCAACAGCCATATGGCTTGACACATTTTCGGTGAAATCTAAATCTTTCAGTGCTATCATTGGTACCAGTGGTTCGCCACAGTGAGCACAACTGTTAGCACCATTATTGTTTGCTTTTCTACAATTACAACATTTCATAAATCCCTCCAGACTGATGCGCTTTTGGTATCGGTACGCACCTACATAAACATTTATAGCCTTCGCAATAGTATCTTACCATAATTTTATTTAGTTGCGAAGTGAAATATGTGCATTTTGTCACAATTGTTTGCATTGTGCAGATAATTTGTTGGAATCAAGAAAATAAAGTGATATACTCACTATCGTTGATAACTTTTGTTTGTATGTCTTCGTTTTAGAACTGGTATTAAAATTAATAGTTTATCGCTTATCTTTTTTCAAAGATGGGGCCAATATTTTTGATTTTATCATTGTAGGTATTTCCATTGTATCTACCTTATCGTTCTTATCTGTCTTTAGGGTCTTTAGAACCTTTAGGGTACTACGTTCCTTAAGAAACTTACGAGCGTTAAGAATGGTTTGGTGATTTAGGAAAAAGCTTCTATACTCTGTTCCAAGTGATGACCTTAGAGAGCTGGTCTATGGGTATTTCAAGACCTGTATTGGAAGTTCATTCCTGGGCTTGGATCTATTTTGTTTCCTTTGTTTTAATCAGTGCTTTTGTTATGATGAATGTGGTGGTTGGTATTGTGGTTAATACGATTAGTGAAGCTTCTGATAGCAATGAGGTAGATGACTTGGTAACAGATAAAGAAAAACCTAGGACTAAATTGCATGAGGAGGTTCGTGTTTTAAAAGAGCAACTTCATAAGGTGGAATTATACCCAGATGGTGATTATACAGAAGTAAGTATTGGAATGTATGTTGAGTCACTTAGAAATGTATCGATTGCAGACTCTTCTTTTGAGGCAGTCTTTTATTTATGGTTTTCATGGGTGGGGGAAAAAGAATTTAGCCCTGGCGATAGTTTCCAAATTGTTGGGGGTGAAATTTCAGAGAAGGCTGTAGTAAGTGAACATTATGATGGCAATGAGAACTATCAACGTTATAAAGTTACTGCTACGATTGATAAGTTTTATGATCTAACTCGCTTTTCTTTGGAAGATCATATGATTAATATATATATTGAAGATACAACAAGAGATGGAGCTAAACTTCGTTATGTAGCGGATACAGAAGAAACCAATATTTCCTCTAGAGTTGAAGTACCTGGTTTTGAGGTTTATGATGGAATACATAGTACCGTAAAGCCACACTCCTATAAATCTACCTACTCTTCTCCTAGTGCTGATGGTGCTGACGAAAGAGTATTTTCTCAATATATTATTGGAATTCCTATTAATAGAACTGATATCGGATTTTTCTTAAGAATAATTATCCCATATTTCTTATCCGTGCTATTAGGTTTATTCTCTCTCTTCTCACACAAGACAGATGCCGATTCTTTAGGACTTTCAGGGGCTTCTTTCTTCGGGGTTGTGGCAAATGCCTATGTAGTATCTGCTTTAATACCCGCCAATGGTGGAGGGTTTGGAATTACTGATATGATAAATGCCATGTCGCTTATGTCGGTAATCTTTGTAGTAATAATGTCTCTTTATTCCTTAAATGCACGGAGTAAACTTGAGGAGGGGGAAGACAATACATTCTTGCATTCCATTGATCGTGCAGCATTCTTTGGGATAGGTATTGGATATACCTTATTTGTTATTATTCTTCCACTTTCAGCAATGCTATTTATATAATTAATTTAAGGGCTGTCGTATATAAGGCAGCCCTTCTTTACATCTTAAATCTAATGGTCTACTCACCAAAATACTCATCTAATACTCTTTTTGCCATAGGTACTGCATAAGCACTACCAAGACCTGCTTCTTCCATAATAATGGTGATAGCTATCTCTGGATTTTCCACAGGGGCAAAACCTGTAAACCAAGAATGAGAATCATTTTCACTCTCATTATACTGAGCAGAACCAGTTTTTCCTGCCACAGAATAGTCTAATCCACTTAATTTACTTCCGGTTCCCTCTTCTACTACTTGCTCCATATATCCTTGCATAATAGTGGCTTGTTCTTTTGTGATATAAGTGCCATAAGTCTCTTGTTCTAAGTCTAACTGATAAGTCTTATCATCACTGATGACATAATCCATAAAGAAGGGCTTCCTCATTATCCCATCATTTGCTATGGCTGCTGTAATGATATTCATTTGCATTGGAGTGACCAAGGTCTTTCCTTGTCCAAAGGAAGTTTGTATCATATCTGAACTTGCGGTACCCTCTCCTAAATCAAAACTGGCTTGGCTTGATGGGATTTCTAAATCTAAATCAGTAAAAAACAAGCTTTCATATAATGTTTCTTCGTAGTCTGCTGGATCTAATAAAGTACTCAAATATGCAAAAGAGGTATTACAAGATTCTTCTAGAGATTTCTCTAAATCCACACTTCCATGCACATGGTTATCAAGACAGTGTATGGTGGTATCACCTATAGTAATGGTTCCATTGCAGCGATGCTCATAGCCTATTATATCATTATCATATTGCTTTAAATAATCAATTGCAGTTACCAATTTGAAGATAGAACCTGGTGGATACAATCCTTGGGTAGCACGATTTAATAGTACAGAATCGTACTTAGCTTTGTCTAAGTCGTCCCAAATGAGATCGATTTCATTTGGATCAAACTTAGGGTTAGATACCATAGCTAATATGGCTCCTGTTTCAATATCTGTTACGATAATACTTCCCTTATAGACACCTAAGGCTCTCTCAGCTACTTCTTGTAGTGCTACATCAAGGGTAGTATATACATGGTCACCTTGTAACATACCTTCTTCTTCTTGAATCTTAGCAACTTCATCTAAGTGAATATTGGATTGCATTAAGTAATAATTTGCTGTTGCTTCTAAGCCACTACTTCCATGATCTAAGCTATCATATCCTATACTGTGAGCAAATAAATCTCCGTAAGGATATTCTCTAATATAGTTTCCATCTGCATCTAACTGTGAGCTTGCAAGCAATTCACCACCGCTAGCATAGATATTGCCTTTTATGGTATGGTCTTCTAAGACAAACTGTCTTAAATTGTACTTGTTATCAAAGAGCTCTGCTTTGTCAGTAGCATTGAATTGTAAAATATGATGAATCAATAAACCAAATAGAATGAGATATGCCAACGCAATTTGCCACTGAGCCTCTAGGATTGGATATCTGCTTTTCGGATAATTGTAGCTGATTTCTTGCTCATCTACTTGTTTAATCGCAACAGCTTGTATCACAAAATACACCAGTATTGTAGCAACAACAGAACTTCCGCCGTAGCTAACAAGTGGAAGGGTAACGCCAGTCAAAGGAATAAACTGTACACCGCCTCCAACCGTTAGAAAAACTTGGAATAAATAAGCAGAGGCTAAGCCTACACAGAGTAAACGATGGTAATTATCCTTTGCTTTTGTTCCCACGATAAGAAATGTGAGGAAGCTGTGTATTGTGATTAGAAGAACTAAGATGCCAAAGAGCATTCCCATTTCTTCAGAAATTGCAGAAAACACCATATCTTCCGCTGCTAGTGGAATAGAGTTTGGGAGTCCTTGAAATAGGCCTGTCCCAAACAAGCCGCCTGAAGCAAGGGCAAAAATGGACTGTGCAATCTGATATCCAGCGGTTTCAATATATGCAAAAGGATCCTGGTAAGCCAATACTCTGCTTTGTACATGATCGAAAAGCTGGTAAGCTAGTACCGCGGCAATGGAGGCAGCTAGTCCATTAACAAGAAGATAAAATATATTCTTTGTAGCTGCATAAAGAATGGCAATATAGGCCACAAAAAAGATGAGAGCTGCACCTAAATCGGTGGATGCCACTAATATTAATACATGCATTGCTGCTACAATAGTGGCAATCAAAACCCTTAGAAAACTCTGCTTTTCTTTTAGAAATCCAGCCAGAAAAAATATGAATAAAATCTTCACAAACTCAGATGGTTGAAAGGTAATGTCGAAGATGGTAAAGGAAAGCTTGGATCCTAGTGTAATTTCACCAAGTATTAAAACAGTTCCAATGGATAACAGACCTATGGCTACTAACATCCAATGAAGTTTTCGTATGATTCTAAATTTATTCAAAATTACTGGTATAAACAAGGCAACCACAAAGGCAACGGACGAAAATAAAATTTGACGAAACGCCCGATCAATAGACAATCTAGAAATAATTACAAAACCTACACTCAGTAGAAAACATAAGTTTCTCAATATCATTCCATTAATATCTGGATAAATAATTGGCGTTAGGCGCAAAATACAAACCGTTACGATACTTGCAAATAAGAGTAAAAATAAATACTCTGCCTGTTTCGTAAATGCAAACATGGTTACGTAACTTAGTATTTGGATAC
>CAYJHO010000089.1:0-4441 GCA_964369945.1 uncultured Lachnospiraceae bacterium | reverse complement strand
ATACTATGGATTGCAATCCCTTGTCTAATATAGATAAAATTTCGTCTTTCTTCACTAGTTTTCATCCAAGCAAAGATACTATCAAGAAGATAACATATGCCAAAAAATAGTATACCGTATTTTGAATATTCCAAAAGATAAATCTCCATTTAGCTTCTCCTACTCTACTTGCCTGTTTTCATGGGCCGTAGTAAATTCTTTGAAAGGAACCTCTACCTTAGAATTTCCTTTGAGCCTTTCATGATAGTAGTCTAAAATAAGTTTAGCCTGCTTACTATCTTCTATCGTAAATCGAAGGCTATAGTCATAGTTTCCATTAAAATTACATTTATTGTGCAAAGACAAAGGAACACTGTTGTACAGTATATTATAACAGTATTTGCATTTTGTTAAGACATTAAACTCTTTCTCGTATCGGTCTCGTAATACTAGTTTAGAATTTTCAACTTTTTTGCAACCAGCATTCGTCTTTTGCACACAATTAGCCGTTAACATCATAGGAATATATCCATAGATAACTCGTTCCACAGCATGAGTCGTTATTTGAGGAAGTTCTTTTGAGTTTAGCTCAAATGGGTAAACACTTTTCTCTACATACTGGCTAAGAAAGACTCCCGCTTCTTCATTCCATAGATATAAACTAGTATCGCTAATAATTGTGATTTCATTATGTTTCTTAAATTCTAATAGCAAGGAAAGACAATGAAGATTTCGTGTCACAAAAGTTTTAATTCCAGACAAGAAGCTTTCTTGTATCACTTTCTTAAGCATATTGCTATGTTCGTTTCGAGTGATAAAGGGGAGTAACAATGCTACTTTTTTACCTAAAAAATCTTCCTTGATTAAGTTTTCTGTAACATAGAGCGTTGTTGCCTTGTGATAAATTGGATGTTCTTTCAAAACTTTTAGCTGCTCTTTGGTTTCCACTGCGATACTCAAATCTTGGCTTTCAAAACTTCTCTTTTTGTTGTGGTTCGCATATGGTAGTTCCTCTAGTTCACTATGACGTAAGCTTAGTTTAGGCAAGAAATTAGTTATGATAGCTTCTTCTAGTGCAGAAACTACCGCTCTCCTTAAAGCATTTAACATACCATTGGGAAGAAAGCATCCATCTCCTAGATAAACTTCCATTTCCTTTAACGTAAAGTGGGTATTTCCAAGCTTTTCCAATTGCTTACACACATCTGCCTTTGAGGCTGGAATTTTAGAAGCTGCTTCTACCACATCTCCAACTAGATCAACAGAGATTCCATCTAAGGTACAGGCTGTTATTTTTGCAGGCTCTCCTACTTCAAATTTCGCACTTAGGTAGATATTCTTTTTCTTGCTTGCACCGAGGTAGCGATCGGCAATTTTTGTTAAAATAGCTTCGTCCACTTCATTGTAATTAGGCTTCGAATAACATAACATTTCCGCTGAATTCTTCTGAAATAAATAACCATCCGACTTTTCACTACGTATATAGAGCTGATTTAATAACTTCTTATCTGCTGCAGATATTACAAGTTCTGAATCTGGATTTTCATAATACATGTCAATATATTTGCGATAAATAGAAGTAACTCCAGCGGCGTATTCACTACGTTTCATACGGCCTTCGATTTTAAAACTATCCATTCCAGCTTCTATTAATTCCTTAAGATGTTCTATGGTACTCATATCTTTTAAACTAAGGGTGTAAGTGTCTTTTTTTATTTTACCAATAGCTTCTACTGTATAAGGAAGCCTACAAGGCTGGGCACATTTTCCTCTATTTCCGCTTCGTCCACCTAGAATACTGCTCATGAGACACTGGCCCGAATAAGAATAGCACATGGCACCATGTACAAAGCACTCTACTTCTATGCCTTCTTCACGTATGGCTGATAATTCTTTGAGGCTTAGTTCTCTTGCAGGAACAACACGGGTAATTCCATGTTCCTTACAAATGGCAATCGCTTCTTTGGCTGTTATTGCCATTTGCGTACTAGCATGGATTTCCATATGTGGAAATTGTCTTTTGATATAATTTACTACACCGAAATCTTGAACAATTACTCCATCTAAGCCAGCAAGATAAAAGGGCTTTATATATTCGAATAACTGTGCAAATTCCTTTTGCTTGATCAGGGTGTTTAAAGTTAGATATACACGTACTCCAAATAAATGGGCATAACGAATACTAGTACATAGAGAATCGGTATCGAAGTTTTGAGCAAAGGCTCTAGCTCCAAATAATTCTCCTCCTAAATATACGGCATCTGCCCCCGCATTTATAGCTCCAATAAATGCTTCATAACTACCTGCAGGTGCAAGTAATTCCACTTTCTCTGTCATAAGATCACCTCTATAAAAAAACCATAGGACAAGCCTATGGTTTCAAGTCTTTCTTTATTTGGTCGAGTTCAAGTTGTAGATTGTCAGCTTTGATTTGTGCACTGACAAGAAGCCTTTTTAGTTCGGCTATTTCTTTATCCTTAGAAGAACTCTCTTTGGTACACATACTATTCTTCTCTTTCATTTTAAAATATTCATCCGCAATATTAAGTTGCATTAACATATGTTGCATATCCGGTGTTTGATTTCGAAAGGAAGAATTATTATGGTAATGTCTGTACTTCTCTTCTATGTAATTACCAAGCACAATGAGATAGTCGGTAGTTTCACTGCCTTTTAGGAAATAAGATTTACCGCCTAATTTTATTTCTACACGATTGTCATCTTTCATAGTAAGCCTCCTTTTCTTTTCTAAATTATAGCGAATTTAAGAAAGATTTTCAAGTCCCAAATGTTGATATGCTAGAATGCTAGCAACTCTTCCCTTTGGCGTACGATTAATCAATCCGTTTTGTAATAAATAAGGTTCGTAAACATCTTCAATAGTTCCTGCATCTTCCCCAATAGATGCAGCCAAAGTATCTAAGCCTACGGGGCCCCCTTGAAACTTTTCGATAATGGTAAGTAAAATATTTCGATCTACTTGATCCAAGCCTAATTTATCCACATCCATTAAATCTAATGCAACCTTTGCTATTTCTTGTGTGATTTCTCCATCATAGCGCACTTGTGCAAAATCTCTTACTCTCTTTAAGATTCGATTGGCTAGTCTTGGTGTTCCCCTACTTCTTCTAGCAAGTTCCACGGCTCCACCTTCGTCGATCTTAACCTTAAGGATATTGGCAGAATGATATACGATATTAGTAAGTTGCTCCACCGTATAAAACTCTAACCTATGGATAATACCAAAACGATCTCTTAGTGGTGCTGTCAGTAAACCAGCCCTTGTAGTAGCTCCTACTAAAGTGAATTTAGGCAAATCTAAACGTACAGATCTTGCGCTAGATCCCTTTCCAATCATAATATCTATGGCAAAGTCCTCCATAGCAGGATATAATACCTCTTCTACTTGCCTGTTTAATCGATGGATTTCATCTACAAAGAGCACATCACCCTCTTGTAAATTGTTTAAGATAGCAGCCATTTCACCTGGCTTCTCAATAGCAGGGCCACTGGTTACCTTACAATTTACGCCCATCTCATTTGCAATAATATTAGACAAGGTTGTCTTTCCTAAACCTGGAGGTCCATAAAATAGAACATGATCTAAACTATCCTCTCTAGACTTAGCAGCATCAATATAGATCTTCAAAGTTTCCTTTGCTTTGTCTTGACCAATGTATTCCTTTAGATATTGGGGTCTTAAACTACCTTCTATCTTGTTATCTTCTTCTGTAATGGTTGTCTCAATTAACCTTTGACTCATAACCTAATCCTTCCCCTTAGAACATTTTCTTTAGTGCTAATTTCAAGATAAGTTCTACATCCATCTCATCTACTGATTCAATGTCTTTGACCGCTTTTGTTGCATCGGTAGAACTATAACCTAGGGCTACCAATGCTTCCACGGCTTCTTTTACATTTCTTCTATCAGGAAGTGCT
This sequence comes from uncultured Lachnospiraceae bacterium, assembly GCA_964369945.1. GTDB lineage: Bacteria > Bacillota > Clostridia > Lachnospirales > Lachnospiraceae > RGIG6307. Next base: position 523 of record CAYJHO010000089.1, on the reverse strand, counting down.
TGCCTTGTAGTAGAAGAAGTTTCTCCGTTTCCAAAGAAATCATCCTCTACGCTGACTTTATCCTTTAATTCTAGAATTAACCTTTGTGCTGTTTTGGCTCCAATGCCAGGAGCTTTCGCTAAAGCCTTTGCATCTCCAGCAAGGATTGCAAACTTTAGGGTATCTGCATCCATAACGGAGAGGATTGCTAAGGCACCCTTTGGACCAATTCCATTTACCGTGATACACTTTTTGAAAATATCTAAATCTGAGCTGCTTAAGAATCCGTAAAGCAAAAAAGCATCCTCTCTTACACAAGTGTAAGTATATATCTTGACTTCTTCACCTAATCTTGGCAAAAAAGCTATTGAAGATTGGGATAGGAAGATATTGTATCCAATATTATTTACTTCTAATATAACACTATCTATATCAATATGTTGTAATGTTCCTTTAAAATATGCGTACATGTTCACCTCAAATTACAATTAATGAGTCAAGTATAGCACATTCGAACATATGTTTCAACTTAATTTTCTATATT
>CAYJHO010000088.1:2319-9416 GCA_964369945.1 uncultured Lachnospiraceae bacterium | reverse complement strand
CAAGGTGCCAATTCGAACAAGTTCGAATACCAAACAATTTTGATTTTTCATTAAGTGGCTTTCGCCTCTTTGTGCAACGTGTATATTTTTCAATACCTCACAGTTGCTTTTTTGTTTAGTTTGTTGTTGCTCTCAGTGGCAACTCATTTATAATATCATGTGTGCTACTGTTTGTCAACAACTTTTTTCAACTTTTTTCATTTTCTTTTCTTGCTCTCCATCTAGTCGTTCTTCACACTGATGTCTGCAAGAGAAAATTTGAAGTTTGTTGTTTGCCCCCCGTTTAGGGTGCTTATCTATAATACAAAAGACTGTGACATTTGTCAACAGTCTTTTTATTTTTTTAATATTTAATTTTTAAGAGTCCATCTTACTTTAATTCTAACTCAAACCAGAACTCTACACCACCCTCTACATTTCGTACACCGTAGGTTCCATTCATACTTTCCATAATTGCTCTTACGATAGAAAGACCAACGCCACTGCCTCCGTATTCCCTAGTACGTGCTTTATCTACTTTATAGAATTTATCCCAAACCTGGCCAATGCTCTCACTTGGTATTGGATCCCCTGTATTAAATACTGTCACTAATGCTTTCCCGTTTTCTTCAAACATAGTTACAACAATCTTACAAGCTTCTCCCTTCACATGATTGATTGCATTTGTGAAATAATTCATGATTACTTCTTCAACCTTAAACTCATCTCCCCACACATATAGTGCATCAGGAGCAATGATGTCTATCTTAACATCTTTCTCTTTGATCAAAATTTCTGCATTCCCTATATAGTTGCATACTAATTCTACTATATTAAACCGTTCCATATTCACAGCAGTAGATCCATCTTCTAACTCATTAAGAGACATTAAGCTTTTTACCATCTTATTCATCTTTTCAGATTCATCTATAATGACATCTAAATAATACTCCATACTATCTGGATCATCTGTAATACCATCTCTCAAACCTTCTGCGTACCCTTGAATCAAAGCAATCGGAGTTTTTAACTCATGAGAAACACTAGACATAAATTCTTGTCTCTTAGCCTCTTCTTCTTCTTTTTTCTTAATATCCCTCTCTAAACCTATATTTGCTGTTTTAAGTTCAGAAATAGTTTTTTCCAAAGATCTTGAAAGCCTGTTGATATTATTCCCTAGTATACCTAGCTCATTCTTATCATCCCCTTCGTATTTCGCTTCAAAGTCTAATTGCGTCATTCGCTCAGAAATTCGTGCCAAGGTAAGAATCGGCTTACTAATCCTATCGGTGTAGAACCAAATAATCGTAACACTAATAACGATAAACGTTAATCCTATCACGGCTAAGAATGTGTTAGAGACTGAAACCGTCTCAGTGATGGCAGCCATTGGAATACTAAAAATAAAATAGTACCCATTAGACAAAGTGCCCCACACATCTATTTGTGCCGTACCTGTTTGCCTTAGTTCTGCAACTAAATAAACCTCTTCTCCTTCAATGAAAACTTCGCCTTCTCCCGAAACAAAATACCGAGTAAGCCTTGTACTTAATGTATCAAAATCTAATGCTGAAGAAATCACACTCTGCCCTTTTGCATCCACAATCAAAACACTAAGGTTATGCATATCGCACAACGCTTGTAAATCTACCAAAAATTCCTCTGTACCTATTTCTTCACTAATGCTAGATTCTTCCACAAAATAGTAAATATCTTTTAGACTCCACTCTTTTTGCATACGATAAAAACTCCCCAGAAAAATTGCATTTGCGATCCAACAAAGAGCAAGAATTCCAGATATCAAAATAAATATCGTGACAGCAAACTGTCTTCTAACTGATTTCATATCATCACTGTCCTTTTAACTTTTCAAATTTGTATCCCATTCCCCAGATGGTTTTAATACAATCTCCTTTGTGCTCTAACTTGCTACGCAACTTCTTCACATGAGTATCGATCGTTCTTGCATCTCCAAAATAATCATAATTCCAAACACTATTTAATATTTTCTCACGAGACAATGCAATCCCTTCATTTTCCATAAAGTAAGTTAATAATTCAAACTCTTTAAAACTCAACTCGATATCATTTCCATCAATTTTAACACTATGTGCTGCCTTATCTACCACGATACCTGAATTTTCTATCAATTGATTTTCTTCCATATTATAACTTCTGCGCAATAAGGCCTCTACTCTAGCAACCAAAATCTTAGGGCTAAATGGTTTTGAAATATATTCATCTACACCAACTTGAAAGCCTTTCAACTCATCTCGCTCTTCCCCTTTTGCTGTTAACATAATAACAGGAACCTTAGAATGTTCACGTATTTCCTTACACACACTATAGCCATCCATCTTAGGCATCATTACATCTAATAGAATTAATGAAATGTCTTTTTGCTCATAAAAAATATCTAGTGCCTCTACACCATCTGCAGCTTCCACTGTAATATATTCTTTTTTTCCTAGAAAATCGCAAAGTAATTTTCTCATTCTTGCTTCATCGTCCACTACTAAAATTTTCATACGTTCCATAGCACTACTCACCTTCTATCTTTTTTATTTTAATGTAACATACAAGTATGTACAAATTGTGTATTGTAAAAACTTCTTTCTTACTCTATAGTATATAGAAGATTCTGCTCCAAGAACAGAATTTTACAATAGAGAAAGATAGAGAACATTATGAACAAACACATCGACCTTTTAAAAGGTAATATTACCATAAGCCTGGCTAAACTTGCCTTTCCCTTGATGGGAATGAGTTTTCTCCAGATGGCTTACAACCTAACCGACATGTTTTGGATTGGCAGATTAGGTCCAGGAAGTGTAGCAGCCATTGGAACTGGCGGATTAATTCTTTGGCTTTGCAGCGGAGTTCACATGCTAGCTCAGCTTGGTGGCCAAGTACTAGTTGCTCAAAACCTTGGTGCCAAAAATATAGATGCAGCAGCAAAATATGCAAAATCTGCAATGCAACTAAGTATAATCATTTCCTTACTATTAGGATTTGTCTTTTTATTTTTTACGGAAACTGTAGTCTCTTTTTTCAACTTAAATGAACCACAGGTTATTCAAGATAGCATCATTTACATTCGAATCACTGGCGGATTTATCCTTTTTCAGTTACTAGCAAAGCTATTAACCTCCATGATCACTACTACTGGAAATAGCAAGACTCCTTTTTTTGCAACTGCCGTTGGCTTAGTCTTCAATATGATACTGGACCCTGTTCTAATCTTTGGCATAGGTCCAATTCCTGCCATGGGAGTTATGGGGGCTGCCTTGGCTACTTTAATGGCACAAATTATTGTGGCAAGTATATTATTATTGTATGCAAGAAAGGATTCCCTCCTCTTTAGCCATGTGAATATCTTTAGTAAACCAGACTTCTCATTCATGAAAACTATCATAAAACTTAGCTTCCCCGTTACACTACAAGCTACACTCTTTCCTTTAATTTCGATGTATATCTCTAGATTAGTAGCTGATTTTGGTGATTCTGCAGTGGCGGTTCAGCGAGTAGGTTCCCAAATTGAATCTATCTCCTGGATGACTTCCGAAGGGTTTGCTATTGCTGTAAATAGCTTTATCGCTCAAAACTATGGAGCTCGAAACCTAGATCGTGCAAAAAAGGGCTTCTTTCAAGCTTTTTATATTTTGATTACTTGGGGTCTCTTTGCAACTTTACTTCTTTCCCTGTTATCTGCTGAAATATTTGGACTTTTCTTACCAGAGAAGGCTGTTTTGGCCATGGGAGTTGACTATTTAATTATCATTAGTATCTCTCAAGTATTTATGTGCATTGAAATCCTTTGTAGCAATGCAATGAATGCTTATGGAAAAACCAAGGCACCTGCCATAGTTATAGGTACTTTTACTGCTGCGAGAATCCCTATGGCACTCTTTCTAAGTTCTACTACATTAGGACTTTCCGGAATATGGTGGAGTGTTTCTATTAGTTCTATTATAAAAGGTAGCCTTCTACTTTTCATTTTTATAATATTTATAAGAAAAAACACACTAAAAAAGGGTGCCTAGCACCCTTTTTCTTATAATTTAACTTCTATCCATTCCCATGATTTGATAAATTTCTTCCATATCTATAGTAGCTCTCATTCCATTTGCTAGAATATCATATTGAGTGTTTTTATACTCTTCAATCGATATGCTAGTATCTTCATCAAAGCTCACCCCTTTTCGCTCTAATAATATTTCTACTACCGTTTTTGCAAAACTGCCTGTATCGAAAATCCCATGCACATAAGAACCAAGAACATAACTATCTACACTTCCATCTTGTGTACCATTATCCAAATGAAATACCCCTGTCTGTCCACTCGATTCCCTTATTGCTCTCGTTTTTCCCATATGAATTTCATAACCTTCAAAATCTGTCCCAGATAGTTTTTCAAAAAATCCTGTAATAGCGGCACTTGTTCCTGATACTCTAGTCCTTGTTTTCTCTGCTTCAAACGTAGTTTCACAAGCTAAGAGCCCCATCCCTAGATGGCTTCCTCCATATTCTAAAGAATCTGGATCGTGAAGCTTTTCGCCTAGCATTTGATAGCCCCCACAGATTCCAATGATAGGAACTTGTGTTAGCTTTTTAATACTCGCCTCTAATCCACTTTGTCTTAACCATAACAAATCAGCTATGGTATTCTTGGTACCTGGTAAGATAATTAAATCTGGTTCCTTTAAATCAGCAACAGATTTTACATATCTTGTAGAAACTTGAGTGAACCTATCTAAAGCATTAAAATCAGTAAAGTTTGATATATGGGGCAAATGAATAATCGCTATATCTATTACATTATTAATTTCTGTCTGCTCTAATCTAGTGGAAAGGCTATCTTCATCATCAATATCAAATTTAATAACAGGGATTACACCAAGCACTTTTTTATCTGTAATATCTTCTAACATTTTTAAGCCAGGTCTTAGTATTTCAACATCTCCTCTAAATTTGTTAATAATAAGTCCTTTTATTCGATCCTGCTCTTTTTGTTCCAAGAGTTTTACAGTACCATAAAGGCTAGCAAATACACCACCTCTATCAATATCACCTACTAACAATACAGGGGCATCTACCATTTCTGCCATTCCCATATTAACAATATCTTCTTGCTTTAAATTAATTTCTGCTGGGCTTCCTGCTCCCTCTATCACAATAATATCATATTCCTTGTCCAAAACATCATAGGCCTTTAGAATATCTGGAATAAGTTTTTTCTTGTGCTTAAAATAATCCACTGCTTTCATATTGCCAAGTACTTCACCATTTACAATTACTTGACTCCCTACATCAGTGGTTGGCTTTAACAAAATCGGATTCATAGCAACACTTGGCTCTATTCCACAAGCTTCTGCTTGCATCGCCTGAGCTCTCCCCATCTCTAAACCTTCCTTTGTGATAAAACTATTGAGCGCCATATTCTGACTTTTAAAAGGAGCTACTCGATATCCATCCTGCTTGAATATTCTACATAAACCTGCCACTACTATACTTTTTCCTGCATTTGACATCGTTCCTTGAACCATAATTACTTTTGCCATTTTTTCCTCCACTGCGAAGTTTATTTTCACTACAATCTATCACGATTACCCCTAGAAGTCAATTCCTTTCAAAGAACTTAATTATTTCTATTTTTATAGTTGCTTTTTTATCCTTTAGTGATACAATAACTCCTATATGCATTATTAAATGAAAGGATATTTTTTATGGGAAAACTAACAAAAGAACAAATCATTGCAGTAAAGGCAAAAGGTTTCTTGCTAGACAGAAACAGTGAAGATTTATTTGCTGGGCGTGTCCTTACCAAAAACGGATATGTATCTAGCGAAGAACTTGCAATCATTTCAAAGGCAGCCGAGGAATTTGGGAATGGAACCATAGCATTTACCACTAGACTTAGTGCCGAAATTCAAGGCATCCCCTATGATAACATCGAAGCACTTATGGCATTTTTAGAATCACATAATATGAAGACGGGAGGGACTGGGGACAAAATTAGACCAGTGGTTTCCTGCAAAGGCTCCACCTGTGTGTTTGGGATTGTAAATTCAAAGGATATCGCATTAGAAATTCATGATCGATATTTTGAAGGTTACTCACAAGTAAGTCTTCCTCACAAATTCAAAATTGCAGTAGGCGGATGTCCAAACAACTGCGCGAAACCAGATTTAAATGACATTGGATTAATTGGAGCAAAAACACCTGTGGTAGATGAAGAAATTTGTAAATCATGTAAAAGATGCGCCTGTCAAAGCAACTGCCTCATGAAAGCCTGTCAAAAGTCAGGAGAAAGCGAAACACTAGTGATTGACAAATCTAGATGTAATAGCTGTGGAAAATGTATCAAGAACTGTCCTTTCCAAGCGGTAAAGACAGATGTTGAAGGAGTTCGCATCTTGATTGGTGGAAGATGGGGACGTGAAGGAAGAAAAGGGAGCCCTCTAAACAAAACCTTTACGGTTCAAGAAGCACTAGATAAAATCGAAGAAATCACTTTATACTATAGAGAGCATGGATATAAAAAAGAACGCTTTGCCGATATGATTGACCGAATTGGTTTCGATGTTGTAGAGTCAGAGCTACTAAGTGGCAATACTTTGCAGAGAAAAGAAAGCATCCTTTCTAGAGAAATCCCAATCAAATCATAATAGCAATCCACTAAAAAAGGCAAACAAGAATTTCACTATTCTTGTTTGCCTTTGCTATTCAATTAATGGCATCCACCACTGCATCCACCACATCCTGAATGCTCTTCTGCATCTGGGTCTATCAAGTTTAATCTCTCTCCATCTCCATCAATGGTAATATTTCCTGTCCAAGACTTTGTCTCTTCATCCAAAAATACAGATAAGCCACCGATCATTTCTGCTGCTTGATCTTCATCTGCACTATTTACCAAGTCAAACGCTAAAGATCTTCCACAACAAGAGTTTTGTGTAAAAATACGTACTGAATCAAAGTTATTCTCTTCTAATACTTTACTGATGATCAACTTTGCATTTTCTGTTATATTCATAAATTAATTTCCTCCACATTAAGCTTTATTTCTTCTGATTCTAATACAGTACCTAAGTTCTGTCAATATAAATCGTAAAGAA
>CAYJHO010000088.1:0-2219 GCA_964369945.1 uncultured Lachnospiraceae bacterium | reverse complement strand
CTCACTTTCTTCTAGTAATTTGTTAAAATCCGCTTCACACATCGGTTTTGCAAAATAATATCCCTGTATCAAATCGCATCCAGCATTTTGTAAAAATTCAACCTGCTCTTGTTTCTCTACACCTTCTGCTACTACTTTGATCCCCATATTTGTGATCAATTGAATAATGCCACTAACTACTATTTTTGCCATCTGCTTATTTTGTGGATCTGCAGCAAAAAAACTTCTGTCCAACTTAACTACATCAAAGCTATAATCCTTTAACATACCTAAGGCCGAATAGCCCGAACCAAAATCATCTACTGAGATCAAAAATCCAGCTTGATTCATTTTAGTAATCACATGTGATAGAATCTTTTCATTCTCAATCACTGCAGTTTCTGTCATTTCTATTTCTAAGTAAGAACTTGAAACGCCATATTCCTTTGTAATACCCACCAACCTTTCGACAAAATCAGGACGATATAAATGCTTTCTAGAAAAATTCACTGAAATCGGTACACAACGTTTCCCTTCTTGTAGACGCTTTGAAATAAATCCACAGGCCTTTCGGAAGATATATTCATCCAAAACAAGAATAAATTCGTTCTTTTCAAACAAAGGAATAAAGTCATTTGGGTAAATCATCTTCCCACCCTTATCAATCCAACGCACCAATGCTTCTGCACCAGCAATTTTCTGCTCTTTGCAATCATATTTTGGTTGTAAATACATTTGAAACTCTTCTTGCTTTAGGGCATCCTCCATAGTATTTGCCAACTCTGACATACGTAGCATTTGTTTCTTGTACTCTTCATCAAAATCCCACACTTCCCATCCTGACTTAGCACGAGCATGGCTATGTGCAATACTAACTTTTGTAATCATTTCATCTACATTATCTTCACCTGCTTCTAGAAAATATCTACCAAACCTACAATTGATCTTGTGCTTTTTCAATTCCAAAATATCTTCACTTATTCGCTTTGATATCTCTTTCTTATCAGAAAAGAACTCTTCTGCTTTTTTCTTATCTGCAAAAAGAAGAAATTCGTCCGAACCAGTTCTCGCAATTCCAAAGAACTCTCCCTCCATACTACGTAATACTTTAGCTATCCCTAAAATCAGCTGATCACCGATTTCAATTCCATAAACTTCATTGATTACTTTAAAATTCTCGATATCACCTTTTAATAAGACATACTTACTATAATCAAAATCAACATTTTTCAATGTAGCCTCTATATCTAATTTAAATTTCACCAAATTAGATAGACCTGTTAATTTATCATAATATGCAATTTCTTTTATTTGTCTAATAGTCCTTTTACGCATCCAAAGTATATAATATAGCAAGGTAAGAAATGTAATAATCAAAGTTCCACTAACAAGCAACATCCCTGTAGTTATAACTACTCGACTATCCGATAAGGTTTCTTCTGAAATTTCAAAGAACAAAGTCCAATCATTGACACCCAAAGGAATATATTCACCTAATTTTCTATCCCCTCCTATTGTAAATGCAATAGAACCTGCTTCCATCTTAGAAAAATCTCCCAATACATCCTCATACGTTTTCTCTCCCTCAAATTCAGCTGCCTGAAAATTCTCAAAGGAAATAGGAAATGGATAGGTATGCAAAAGAATCTCTCCTTCCGAATTCACTATCATAGAAGAACCTCTTTGATCCGTAGAATCGATTAATAGCTCTGCTAACTCATGTAAATCAAACTCTGCTACAATAATCCCTACCAATATTCCATACTCATAAATAGGAGATGCCACAGCTAATACCTGCTTATCCGTAAACGTAGACTGATACACATCAGAAACATGATAATCTTCACTATTAATAGATTCTAGATACTTATCCACAGAAATTGTTACTAGTTCTCTTGTCGAACTAATTCCAAACCCTTCTAAATCTACAATAATAATAGTTTCCATTCCGTATTCATCGATCCAATAATCCATAGATCCATATAACACTTCTTCTTCAAATCCTATGTGCGGAAGTGTGTTTGCTATTGCCTTAATATTCTCTTCTTTACTTTGTACAATAAGAGAGACCACTCGACTTTGTTCCTTTGCCATCTCTTCTAATGTCATTCTCGCAGATGTTTCTAATTCCTGAAACACCATATTATTAAACCAAATCACTGCCGTAATATTAAAGCCCACAAGTACTAGCAGTAAAATAATGATATTAATTCTTTTAGTATCTGTTTTCATCTTGTATC
>CAYJHO010000087.1:0-9581 GCA_964369945.1 uncultured Lachnospiraceae bacterium | reverse complement strand
AGAAAGCAGATATGGATTATTCTAGTGTGGAACAATATTGTAAAAGTATAGAAACAGCCATAGAAACAAGAGTCTTGATGGATCAAGGTGAATTATTTGCACCCATTAAGATGAAGGCAAAGAATAACGTTGCATTATTAGAGACCTTAAGAGCAGAAGGGATTCTATATTTAGAACTTAGAAATATAGACATCAATCCTTTTGAGGATTTTGGTGTATCTAAAACAGATTTAGACTTACTGAACTTATTTCTTCTATATCTACTATATAAGGATGAGGAAGCTGAACTTTCCGTAGAAGAAGCTTTAGAAAATGCTTTACGTGTTGCAGAACATGGTTTAGCAGATTCTTGTAAGATTCGTATGAATGGGATAGAGTGTGAAGCATTTAAAGTATATGAAAACATACTAGAAGAGCTAAGAGCGTTTCATCATGAAGTAGGATTATATGAGCAAGGGTTTGTGGATGAGCAAATAGAAAGATTAAGAAATAAAAAGCTGCTATACGCTACAAGAGCATATAACAGCATCAATTCTGAAGGGTTTATTAAGCCAAATTGCAAAACTCTAGGATAGCAACATACTTATCCGCTAGAGTAACAAGAATACTTTCCTTTTTCTTAGGAACGTGTTTGAAATTTAAAGGCCACATATGGCATTGAATAATTTCTTCCATAAGAGGACTTAAATCAAAGTGGTTATTCGCATTCTCCAAGGCTATGTGTGGATGAGAAGATCCATGCTTATAAGCTGGGATATTGGCATCCTTTTGATTATATAGATAAAAGTCATGTAGTAAAGCACCGGTAGCTAAGCCTCTTTCATCGATTTTAAGACGAAAGGCACGAGCCATTTTATAGGCTGCCATAGCAACACGCACACTATGCTGATAGGTATTGGTGGTTCTGTGGTGTTTAAATTGCTTCATTTCTTGTATTCTTGGGTCGTGCATAAGTTCAGACATAGTGGTTTTAAAAGTTGACATTCATTATTTCCTTTCTTAGATCACTCTAACTTCTAATATAGCAGAACTGAAGGAAATTACAACAGACTTTTCAAAAATTTAATAATTATTTGCGTATTTTTTACTATAGAAAAATATAGAACAAAAGAAGGGAGGCACATGAAAAGTAATAATTTAGTGGTAGGGATTCTAGCACACGTAGATTCAGGAAAGACAACATTAGCAGAAAGTTTATTGTATCATACGGGGAGCATTAGGAGCATAGGGCGTGTGGATCACAAAAATACTTTTTTAGATACAGAAGCCTTAGAAAAGGAAAGAGGAATTACGATCTTTTCGAAACAAGCACAAATACAAGCGATAGATTATACTATCACTTTATTAGATACGCCAGGACATGTAGATTTTTCCACAGAAATGGAGAGAGCTTTACAAATTATGGACTATGCAATTTTAGTCATTAGTGCTAGTGATGGAATCACTGGACATGTACAGACGCTCTGGAAATTATTAGAAAGATATCAGATACCGGTTTTTATATTTTGTAATAAGATGGATTTATTTCGTGAAGAAAAAGCTCAGCTATTGCAGGAATTAGAGAAGAATTTACATAGCAATTTTGTTGATTTTAGTAGGAGAGATTCTATTTCGTTCTATGAAAGTCTAGCAGTATCTGATGAAGCATTATTAGAAAAAGTTATTCTAGGAGAAGAAATTAGCCAAAATGAAATTGCAAAAGGCATCGGTGAGAGAAAAATTGTTCCTTGCTTTTATGGATCTGCATTAAAACAAGAAGGAATTGAAGATTTCTGGAATTGTTTACAAAACTATATGATAAGAAAAGAGTATCCAGATACCTTTGGTGCAAGGATTTATAAAATAACAAGGGATACCCAAGGAAATCGGTTAACTCATATTAAAGTTACTGGTGGAAGCTTGCGAGTAAGGGAAAAAGTAGAGGAAGAAAAGATTAACCAAATTCGCATTTATTCAGGAAGTAACTTTGAAGCTGTTTCACAAGTCGAGGCAGGCGAGGTTTGTGCACTTACCGGATTAACACAAACCTTAGTTGGCCAAGGGATTGGAATGGAATCAGATGCAGAGGCTCCTATGTTAGAGCCTATTTTCTCCTATAAATTGCAATTAGAGGAAGGCTATGATTTGCAACAAGTCTATTTGAAAATTAAAATATTAGAAGAAGAAGAACCACAACTGCAGGTAGTTTGGGAGCCTAGTATCGGAGAAATTCATCTTAAACTTATGGGTGAAGTGCAAATAGAAATATTACAATCACAAATCCTTACTCGATTTGGACTTAGAGTATCCTTTGTGGAAGGATCTATTATCTATAAAGAAACGATTTGCAATACAGTAGAGGGAGTGGGACATTATGAGCCTCTAAGACATTATTCAGAGGTGCATTTATTGCTAGAGCCTGGAGAAAGAGGAAGTGGAATTCAGTGTGCACTAGACTGCGATGAAGAATTATTACCTCCCCAGTGGCAGCGTTTGGTACTTGGTCATATCGAAGAAAAAGTGCATCGAGGAGTATTAGCAGGCTATGAACTTACAGATGTGATGGTAACTCTTGTATCAGGAAAAGCTCACCAGAAACATACCGAGGGGGGCGATTTTAGAGAAGCTAGTTATCGTGCTATCAGGCAAGGTTTGATGCAAGCGCAGTCTGCATTATTAGAGCCGATCTATGCATTTCGCGTAGAGTTACCAACGGCAAATGTGGGACGGGCCATGACAGATCTTCAAAGAATGCAGGGAAAGTTTGAGATAACGGAGACAGCAGAACAGTGGAGTGTATTAGAGGGAACTGCACCCGTATTTGCCTTACGAGGTTACTATGCAGAAGTATTGTCCTATACAAAAGGAGCAGGGAAATTAACTTGTGTACTAAAAGGCTATGACCTGTGTCATAATCAAGAAGAAGTATTAGAAAAAAGTAGTTATGAACCTTTAGCAGATTTTTCAAATCCGTGTTCTTCTGTATTTTGCGCTCATGGTGCAGGCTTTGTCGTTCCTTGGAATGAAGTGTTTTCTTACATGCACTTAGAATTAAGAAGCCAAGGTGGAAATTTAGTTAGAGAAAAAGAAATCATAATTCCAAATGGAAGAACGACGAGAAAGGAACTAAGTATTGATCAAGAACAGATTGAAGAAATTTTCTCTAGAACATTCCAATCCAATGCCAAGCAAAAAGTAGGATGGAAAAAGGGAGTGGAAAAGAGAAAAATTGACTATGGAAGATCGGCAGAGTTTCTTAGTAGCAGCACTTCTCATTTAGATCGATGTTTATTAGTAGATGGATATAATATCATATTTGCATGGGAAGAATTAAAAGGGATTGCAGAGAACAATATCGATGGGGCGAGAGATCGATTGATTGAAATCATGGCAAATTATCAGGCCTATAAAGATATGAAAGTGATTGTTGTATTTGATGCTTACCGTGTAGCAAGACATGCAGAGACAATCAGTAAGCATGGAGGGGTTCATGTAGTTTTTACAAGAGAAGCAGAAACAGCAGACCACTATATTGAGAAAACAGTAGAAGCCATGAAAGGCGAATATCAAATTACTGTGGCAACTTCTGATGCCTTAGAACAGATGATTATCTGGGGAAAAGGAGCCATGCGAATGTCAGCGCTAGGACTTTATGAAGAAGTCATGGCTACGAACAAGCAAATCGTAGAACAAATAGAGAACCTAGTAGGGAAAGAAAAAATCTACTTAGGAGACATGATAAAAAAAGACGAAGAAGAGTAGGGAACTACTCTTTCTTCGTATAAAGAAACGGATCCATTGCGCGTATCAAATCTTGACGATTCTTTTTGTGGAGTGCAAAAGGGTGCGGTTTAGCAAATACACCGCAAAATATTGTCCACTAGCATTTTGGAAATCTGTTGAAAATGCAGCTTTTCTAAGAATATCAGCACCAAGTTTGAGGTCTTAAGATTTCCTTTACCTGTTGAAGTTTTGCATCATTTCTTCCATGTAATAAAAGCTGATGTCCTTCTTTTGCTAAGCTTTTTGCAGTTTCAAGACCAATGCCATCGGTAGCACCAGTTAATAAAATAGTTTTCATAGTTTCTCCTAAATATTGGCTCTTCGATAAGAAGAGTTTAAAAGTTTGGGATCTAGTTCTTTGATTTTTTTGTCTATATAGTCTAGCATTTGAGCCTTTTCAGATAAGGGAGCATTAAAAGGAATTAAATTGTAGTTGTGCCCTCCAAAGAAATATCCATAATTGATACCTCCAAAATTATTTTGATTATTTATCTTTCGATAGATCTATCATAATCACTAATTTAAGTTTTATCAATTATGGATATTTTTATCCCTATGGACAAATTTGTCCCTAGACTTTTATTCGCAAATTATTTTTGCATATTTATGGAGTGAATTATATTTGTTGCCCCACTGAGTCAAAGCATTTAAAAGTGGTGATACTTCATTTCCGATTTCGGTTAAGGAATATTCTACACGTAATATCTTTTCTTTAAATTCTTCTCTAGATATAATCCCTGTTTGTTCTAACTCCTTTAGTCCCCTTGATAATACGCGCTGGCTGATATCAGGAATCAAGCGATTAATTTCACCGTACCTAAGCTTTTTGCTATTTCCAATATGGAAAATAATTAAAGGTTTCCATTTTCCTCCAATAATATCTAGTGTTAGCTCCATGTTACAATTAAAAACTCTAGTAGACTCCATGTCTGTTACCTCGCTTTCCTTAGCATAAATAAAATTAAAATAAATGTGATAGCTTCCGTAATTGGCATTGCCATCCATATACTACTTGGTGAAGCTATCCTAGGTAGTAATAGGATAAGTGAAATTCCAAGTGTCAATAGAAATTAGAACGCTAAGTAGAACATATACAGACCAATGAATGTCATAGCTGCCCCCATGATAATGGTTAGAATCTTACTAAGCTTTCCGTATTTCTTGCTTTTGCCTAGTTTTTGTACAAAACCAATCGAAGTTCCACAGGTGATGGCCAAAATTCCATGACCGATGGAGTAGAGTAGTAGTAAAACGATACCCCAAGTAAAACTTCCATTTCCTGCAACAACAGCAAGTAAGGTAATAAGAACCGGTGTAGAGCAAGGGGAAGAAAAAATTCCTGCCAAGATTCCTGCCACTATGGCACCTAGATAACCTTTTCTTGTGTTTTTGGAAATAAGATAGCTCGAAGGGATAATTTCATAGATTCCCCAAGTTTGTAAGGCCATTAGCATCATAAGGACACCAAGAAATAAATACCACCAAGTAGCTTGGGTTCCAATCAAGGTACCTGCAAGTGTGGCAATAACCCCTAAAGTAGTAAATGTGATAGCAGACCCTAGTGCAAAACATAAGGAGAAAAGGAAGGCTTTCTTTGTGGTTTTCTCCCCACTGCCACCTACATATCCTACGATAAGAGGTACACTAGATAAGGCACAAGGAGTAAAAGAGGTTAATACCCCTGCTAACAAGGCAAGCAGGGGTGCTACCCAGGTAGTCTCTAACATCAAAGTAGAGAGAGTTTCTAGCCATTGATCGATCATTGCGAAACCCCCATATCAGCTAATATTAGTCGCATTTGTTCTTCCGTTAGTCCACCTTGGTGAGCTGTAAAAACATGTTCTTCGGTTTCCCTATCGGCATAGATGCTAAATGAAATTTCAAGAGCTATTTCATCGCTTGGAATATAAGGGGTTCCATCTGCATTGATAAATATTTGAGTAGGAATTACTTGTACAGGGAAATTGGTAGCAGCTTCAGGCGTTTTCCAAACATCAACAAATTGTATGATGGCATCTCCTTGCATCTCATGATTCAGTGTAGTAAGTACAGGAGCCATTTCCTTACATGGTACACATTCATCTGCTCCAAAATCAATGATAATAGGGAGTTCATGCACTACCAACTCTTCTAAATTAACACTGCTTACATGCAAAGGAAAGTCGATTTCTGATTGATCCGTGAGTTGGGTTACAGATTTTTCTTGTTTTTGGATTAACCAAACACCTAAAACCCCACAAATCATAATCGCTGGGACAATGATTCTCAATAAGTTTTTCTTTTTCACAATGATAAATTCTCCTCATACAAATATTTAAATATAAGTATATTATATCAAAATAAATCGATATGTCAATTTTAAATCAAAAAAACTTGATGTGAAATTCTAGTTATCTGCAGTAAAGAACCTAGTTCATTAACATTGGTAGTTGTTCTGCAAGGATCATAAATAGGCCGAGGCAAGAGAGTACAAGTCCTGTCGCTCTATTTAGTTTTCTTGGTTCCGCTTTGTTCGCAAATCTTGCACCTAGCAAAGCGAAGATTAAAGTAGAAACAACGCAGGCGGTAAAAATAAATGGATCAGGCATCACTCCTTGTAAGGTGAAATGAGATACCGAACCAAATAAAGCAGTAAATGTCATAATAAATACACTAGTGCCTACTGCTGTTTTGAGCTCATATCCTAACACAGAAGTAAGAAGAAGTAGCATCATAATGCCGCCACCAGCACCTACAAAACCACAGATGAAACCTATGAGCATTCCACAGAAAATTGGAGCTATCAGCTTGAGGTTGCCTTTTAGAGTCTTAGATTCTCTTGGCTTTTGTTCTTTAAAGGACTTTGCAAAGAAGTTTATTCCCATGATAAGTGAAGTATATACGGTAAGATTTCCCATGGTAGTGGCAGGAACTAAATGGGCTACAAAGGCACCGATAAAAGTAAAAACAAGTACACTAATTAAAAGAGGTTTGCTGTTTTTTATGTCGATGTTTTTATTTCTTCCATAGGTGTAGGCAGAAACAGCACTAGCAAGAACGTCAGAGGCAAGAGCAATTCCGATTGCTTCATAAGGGTTCATTCCTAGAAAGGTAATGAGCATGGGGGAAATGACTACTGCAGCGCTCATTCCGGCAAATCCTGTACCAAGCCCAGCCCCCATTCCAGCGATAATACATATTAATAATACTTCCATTTAATTGTTCTCCTTTAGATTGTTACATATTTTTTCTAATAATGCTTCGATTATTTCGGTTTCTTCTGCTGTAATACCGACTAAGGCAACTTTGTGGAACTCTTTGATGCAAGCAAGGGCTTTTGCTACTAGAGCTTCACTCTTAGGTAGTAGAGTTAAGCGAAGTGTTTTTTTGTTCTGAGCGGAGGTGTTTTTTGAGAGATAGCCATTGGCCTCAAGATGGGAAATTGCTGTTGAGGCATGGGATTTGGTAAAGTCTCTCGCATGAATGATATCAGTCAGGGTATTAGATTCAGGATGATGGTGTAAAAATATTAATATTTCTACTTCTAATAGATTGAGATTCTCTTCTTGTAATAGCGCAGTAAAATACTCTTTTCGTTTGGCTGCTATGGTGTATAAATAGTCTTTTGGTGAAAACATAGATTTGCTCCTTTTTGTATTTTGTTCTATTTAGAACATTATAGTTCTGTTTAGAACAAAATGCAAGTCATAAAATGTGAAATAAGTATGAAATCAGTTTAGGACCTGATCTAGCTTAGTAGACATCATAGAATTCACATGCTACAATTGGAAAAAAGCAAAGGGGAATTGTGAGGATGAAAAAAGTTGTAATGATACACGGACAACATAGAAAAAACGGGAGTAACTACAATATTTCTTGGTATTTGGCAAGCAAAATATCCGAGGACATAACGGAGCATTTTGTTCATGATATTAAATTATGTATAGGTTGCAGTAACTGTATTGTTAGAGGGGAAGAGAAATGCCCTCATAAGGAACAAGTGGCAGCCATTGCTAAAGATGTAGAGGAAGCAGATATTTTAATCATCAATTCACCTACTTATGTCATGGAAATGACAGGTCAATTGAAAAATTTCTTCGATCATATGGCATATCGATATCTGGTACACAGACCACATAAATCGATGGGAGCTAAAGTGGCAGTATTAATATCTACGGCAGCAGGAGGGGGATCGAAGCGAGTTGTTAATTCCCTCAAAAATCAAATGTTTTGGTGGGGGGTAGGAAAGTGCTATACCATGAACTATTCTGTTTATGCATCCGATTGGGATGGTGTAAAACCTAAAATTAAACTTGAGATCGAAAAGAAATCAGAAAGTATTGCTAAGAAAATAGAGAAATTAACGAAGGTAAAGCGAGGACTGAAAGGGCAGGTTTACTTTATCGTTATGAAGAAATTGCAAAGAAAAATGAATAATCCAATCGATATTGCCCATTGGGAAAAGAATGGGTGGTTGTAGGAACTTGCTCTTTTTGTCTAAACATTATTGAAAGAAAGGAAGAGAAATGTTAAAATAAGAAAAAGCATTTATTTCTAAGATTCTATGCCTAAGGCAATCTAACGTCATCTCTAGACAAGTTGAAACTTCATGCTTTTAATACCCAATTAACTGCAGGAAGTGAATCAAGTTTTGTTTAGAGGTCAAGGTTTTGTTTACTTCCGACCCTACAAGAGAGGAAAACTAAATATGGAAGTAAAAGAAAAGGATTTTGAAGCAAAATGGAGAAGTTTAGGAATCACCAATGACTTTATCTTTAACAAGGTAATGCAATCAGAGAAACTATGTAAGCATTTGTTAGAGCTAGTATTAGGAGTGGAAATTGAGCATATCGAATATGTAGAACCACAAAAGAGTATTGATTTAGATATGGAAGCTAAGGGGATTCGATTAGATGTTTATGTGGCAGATGGAGTAGGCACGGTGTATAATATCGAGATGCAAGTAAGCAATCAGCATGATTTACCACAAAGATCTAGATATTACCAAGGAATCATAGATCTAAGTTTAATCGAAAAGGGGCAGCATTATAAAGAGCTAAATTCATCCTATATTATTTTTATTTGTGGGTTTGATCCTTTTGGTGATGGATTACATAAGTATACCTTCTATCAGCGCTGTGAAGAAAATAAGGAGCGTAAATTAGAAGATGGAACCTGTAGGATATTTTTGAATTATCGAGGAATAGCAGATGATATTGATCCAGAATTAGGGAATTTATTAAATTATATGCTAGAAAATAGAGTAAGTGATGAATTTACAAGGGAATTAGATAATACAGTGAAGAATATCAAGAATAGTACGAAATGGAGGCGAGAGTATATGACATTAGATTGGATCATACGAGATATAAAAGAAGAAAGTGAACAAAGGCTGGCAGAAAAAGATTTAATTATAACAGAAAAAGAAGTTGCTCTGGCTGAAAAGGATACTGCTCTGGCTGAGAAGGATGCTGCTCTGGCTGAAAAAGAAGTTGAGAAGAATAGAATCCTAGCTGAAAAGGAAAAAGCAATGATGGAAACAATCAGACGCTTATTAGAAAGAGGAATGAGTGATAAAGAAATACAAGAAATCGTTTCAGTAGATATAGATATTATTAAGAGTGTTAGAAAAAGCGATAGAGAGGAAAAACTATAATAACAGATAGAATTTTCGATATTGTTACAAAGATTAAGATATAAATAAATGATTGAATTGATATTGCCCATTGGGAAGAAAATGGGTGGATTTAAGGAATTACTTAGGGCAAGTTTATAGAAACTTGTCCTTTTTTATGAAATAATATTGAAGGAAAAAGAGAAAAATGATAGAATAGAGTAAA
>CAYJHO010000086.1:0-9619 GCA_964369945.1 uncultured Lachnospiraceae bacterium | reverse complement strand
ACCTTACGAAAGTTCTTGATATAGATATTATGAACAATGCACAGCTTAAAGAATTAATTGATAAAATAGTGGTAGACGAGAACGGAAAGACCGATGTATACCTAAAATTACTATCGGATATTGGGCTTGAACAGAACGTTCTGATTAGTCACATCCAAACATAAAGATGTGGCAGATAGATTGACTTATATTAATCCTGCCTTAGCAAAAGAAGCTAGGAAAGTATTGGATATTAATAAAGAGGAGCGCCATATCAGAGGGGGCTTAGCCACAAAAGAAAAATATTTAAATCATAAGTAGAAAATAGGTTGTGCCTAAGCTTGGCACAGCCTTATTTTTGTAAAATCTTGACTCTCAGATGATTTTAGAATAAAGTAGAAGTAATAGGGGAAAACAGAAAAAGGATGGAGAACGATATGGATCAGAATTTATTAAAAAAGTATGCTGAATTTACAGTGAAAATAGCAATAGGAATTAAAAAAGGACAAACCTTGATTATTAAGTCACCAATCGAAGCCGCTTATTTTGCAAGAATGTGTGCTGAAGTGGCTTTTGAAGCAGGGGCAAGAGATGCAGTAGTACATTATAATGACGAGCTATTATCTAGAATCAAAATGGAACATTGTGAAAAAGAGGTAATTGAAGATATCAAACCACATATTGAGAGAATGATGTTAGATTACATTGAAGCAGAAGGTGGTGCAGCAGTGCTTAGTATTTCTGCAAGAAACCCTGAAATCTACAAAGGCCTAGACCAAAGCAAATTGCAAGCATCAGCGATTGCAATGGAAAAGGCAATGAAAACCTTTTATAAGCATATGCTAGGAGGAGATTTGCAATGGACCATTGCAGCTGTTCCAAGTGAAAGTTGGAATCACAAGGTATTTCCAGAGCTTTCTAGCGATGAGGCAAGAGAAGCTATGTGGGATGCTATTTTTACTTGTACTAGAATGAAAGGTGGGAATCCAGAACAAGAGTGGATTGATTTTATCCGTAAGACAAAAGAGAGAATCCAAATTCTGAATGATCATAACTTTTCAGCCATACGTATGACTGCAAACAATGGGACAGATTTAACGGTAGGACTTGCCAAGAACCATAGATGGGAAGGGGGAGCTTCCATGACAAGCAAGGGAGATCAGTATATTGCCAATGTACCAACAGAAGAGGTATTTACTTGCCCAGATAAGAATCGTGTCAATGGAACTGTTTATGCATCTAAGCCATATATCTACAATGGGGATATTATTGAGAATTTCTACTTTACCTTCCAAGATGGTTTGGTGGTGGATTATAAGGCAGAAATTGGACAAGACTTATTAGATAGTATGATGACTGTAGATGAAGGTGCAAAGCGTATTGGCGAAGTGGCAATCGTGGACAATGAAAGTGGTGTAGGAAAGAGCGGCATTTTATACTATAATACTTTATTTGATGAAAATGCAGCTTGCCATATTGCTTTTGGTCGTTGCTATCCAACTACGATTGAAGGTGGAGAAGGAATGACACAAGAAGAAGTAGAAGCTCACGGTGGAAATTATAGTGTGATCCATGAAGATGTAATGGTGGGTACCAAAGATATGAACATTGTGGGAATCAAAGATGACAATACAGAGATATTATTAGTAAAAGAAGGGTTTTGGATTATTTAATGAAGTTCTTATTAACAGCAATTAATTCCAAATTTATTCACTCAAATCCAGCAATCTATAGCTTGAAATCCTTTGCTGGAGAGGAATATAAGGCAGATGTTGAAATTGCAGAATATACAATTAATCATAGATTAGAGCAAATATTGGCAGATATCTACTATCGTAAACCAGATGTAATTGGGATTTCCTGTTACATTTGGAATATTTCGATGGTGCATGCACTATTAGTAGAATTGCACAAGATTTTTCCTAAATTACCAATTTGGCTAGGTGGGCCAGAGGTTTCTTATGATGCAAAAGACTTGCTAGAACAGTACCCTTTTCTAACAGGAATTATGTTAGGTGAAGGAGAAGAAAGCTTTCTAGACTTGCTCAAGTATTATAAGGGAGAAGAGGGAATAAGATTAGAAGAAATTCACGGACTTTGTCTTCAAAGTGGTAAGACACCGAAAAGAAATTTAACCAATTTAACAAGCTTACCATTTTTATATGAAGAAATGTCAGCCTTCCAACATAGAATTATTTATTATGAATCTAGTAGGGGCTGTCCATTTTCTTGTAGCTATTGCCTATCCTCGATAGATAAAAGTGTTCGCCTTAGAGATAGTGAGTTGGTAAAAAAGGAATTGTTATTTTTCTTGTCTCAAAAACTACCACAAGTGAAGTTTATTGATCGAACGTTTAATTGTAACCGAAAACATGCCATGGATATATGGAATACAATTTCGGAACATGATAATGGGATCACTAATTTTCACTTTGAAATAGCAGCAGATATTTTGAGTACAGAAGAAATCTCACTGTTACAATCGATGCGACCAGGTTTAGTGCAATTAGAAATTGGGGTACAGACAACAAACGAGACGACCTTAAACGAAATCAGAAGAAGTATGGATATGACAAAGCTAAAACAAAACATTAAGGCTATACAAAAAGCTAACAATGTGCATATCCACTTAGATTTAATTGCAGGTCTTCCGTTTGAAGGTTACGATAGTTTTAAGGCTTCCTTCCTAGAAGTGTATGACATGAAACCAGAACAATTACAGTTAGGTTTTTTAAAGGTCTTAAAAGGTTCTTATATGCATACAATGGCAAAAGAATACGGTCTTGTCTATCAAGATCAAGCACCATATGAAGTGTTGTTTACCAAATGGCTTTCTTATGAAGAATTGTTACGTTTAAAGCAAGTGGAAGAAATGGTAGAAATTTACTATAATAGCAATCAATATTGCATTTGAAGATCCTTTCTCAATGTTTGAGTCATTAGCACATTATTATGAAAAAAATGGATATTTTATTCAAGTACCAGCAAGAAGTTATCGCTATCAAGTATTGTTAGATTTTGCTATGGAACATGATCAGAAAAACGACCATACTATTTATAAAGAAAGTTTAACTTTGGATTTATATTTGAGGGAAAATAGTAAAAGTCGACCAGTATTTGCAAAGGATTTGACTCCATTTAAAGAAGAACAACATCAGTTTTATCAAGAAGAGGAAGCGTTGAGAAGACTACTTCCCCATTATGAAGGTCATGATAAAAAACAAATAATGAAGATGTGTCATATGGATTGGTTTACATATCCTGTCTGGGATACCGAGAAAGCAAAACAAAGACAGAAATTAGAGAAAGCTTGTAAAGTACTCTTTGATTATAAAGAGAGAAATCCTTTAACCAAGGATGCACGAATCATCGTGATGGAGTAATTGATACCATGAATAAAACAACAAAGGAAATAATAGAGAGATTTGATGCCCGCTATGGCACAGAATATATTTGTTATCTGAACCATGAGAATGCACTACAATTATTGATTGCAACTATGCTTTCTGCTCAATGTACGGACGCTAGAGTAAATATTGTAACAAAAGATTTGTTTCAAAAATACCAAACCGTAGAGGATTTTGCAAAAGCAGATCTAAAAGAATTAGAAAAAGATATTCACTCTACGGGTTTTTATCACAATAAAGCTAAGAATATGATAGCTTGTTGTAATCAGTTAATAGAAAAACATGAAGGGCAAGTTCCAAACGACTTAGAGGCACTAACTAGCCTAGCAGGGGTGGGGAGAAAAACAGCTAATGTAGTAAGAGGGAATATATTTCATGAGCCTAGTGTGGTGGTTGATACCCATGTGAAACGAATAAGCAAGAAACTAGGGGTGTGTAAATCCGAGGATCCAGTTAAGGTGGAATTTGAATTGATGAAAGTCTTGCCAAAGGAGCGATGGATACTTTGGAATATTCATCTGATTACCTTTGGAAGAGAAATTTGTAAGGCACCCAATCCAAAGTGCGAAACCTGTTTTCTAACAGATCTGTGCAAAGATTATAAAGAACGAATGAAAAAGGGTAAGAAGAAGTGATAAGAGATTATATATGCTTGGATGTAGAAACCACAGGATTGCAGGCCAAGCTAGAGAAAATTATTGAAATTGGTGCAGTAAAGGTGAGAGACTTGAAAGTGGTAGATCAATTTCAAGTAATGATAAATCCAGGTAGAGTACTAGAACCAAGAATTATAGAGCTTACTTCCATTACGCAAGAAATGGTAGAGGAAGGGGAAGCTATCACGGAAGTCTTACCACGGTTTTTAGAATTTTGTGAGGACTTACCTATCTTAGGACATAATTTGCTGTTTGATTATGGTTTTTTGAAAAGAGCAGCTATTGACACCGGGAATAAATTTGAAAAAAAAGGCTTAGATACTTTGAAGATCGCAAGAAAATATTTGCCCGATTTACCTAGTAGAAGTTTGGGGAATTTATGTCAACATTACCAAATAGAGCATGTAGCACATCGAGCCCTTGGGGATGCGATTGCGACACATCAGTTATATGCTATTTTCGTAGAATCTTTTTATGAGGAAGAGAGTCCTGTATTCGTTCCAAAAGCACTAAGCTATCATGCGAAAAAGCAAACACCAGCTACCATTGCTCAAAAAGAGCAAATTAGTAGAATTTGTGAGAAATACAAGATACAACTAGAACGGGATTTAGATCTTTTGACACGTTCAGAAGCTAGTAGGTGGATGGAGCAAGTAAGGCAAAAATTTGGAAAAATATAAGAATTGCAAGTTATTGCAAATTGGCATTTAATTTGATATACTAGCAATTATCTAGATATTTGGCAGGTAATAACTTGATGACATTTTTATATTATGATATGGAGGTATGAAATGAATTTTCATAATAATAAAACAAAGCGAATTTTTTCTGCAATTATTTGTGGAATTCTAATCGCTTCATTGGTAATACCAATGATTGTATCTTTTTTATAAGATATATGGGGGGATTTACGATAGAAAGGAAGATTATGAAACAAATTAACAAAAAGAAATTTTATGCCCTAAGTATTCTATTTACGGCACTGTTTCTATTGCCAATTTCTGTGAAGGCAGAAGAGAGCGTAGTATCAGGTATTGAAGTAGAAGGGACTTCTGTGGCAGGGTTAAGTGAAGTAGAGCTTAAGAAAACATTAGAAACTTTAGTAGATGAGAAGTTACAAACAGAGGTAGAACTTATCTACAGTGTACATGAGGAACCAATTACCACAACCTTAGGAGACTTAGGTGCCTACTGGGAATCTGATGATTTAATTCATGCAATTATGAACTTTGGACAAGAAGGAAATGTGGTAGATCGATACAAAGAAATCAAAGACTTAGAAAATGAGAGTATTAATATTAGAATAGATTTGGCGTACGACACCGATGTTATGGCTACTTTTTTCTCAGAGAATGCAAGCATTTATGATACAGAAGCTATCAATAGTCATTTAGTGAAGACAGAGACAGGTTTTGATATTGTAGGGGGCGAAGAAGGACGATATCTAGATGTGGATGCGTCAGTGGAAGAAATAGCAGAAGTACTTACTACGGATTGGGATGGAAGCGATGTGCAATTAGAGTTGACTGTGAAATCTCTACAGGCCTTAGGAAGCTATGAAGAGTTACAAAGAGTAACAGACCTTATGGGAAGCTTTAGTACATCTTTTGCAGGAACTACTTATGCAAAAACAACCAATGTAACAAATGGAGCTAATTTAATCAATGGAATTACACTATATCCAGGTGAGGAACTATCCTTTACAGAATATGTTACTCCATACACTAGAGATAATGGATATGAGGTTGGGATTGCCTATAGTGCAGGTAAATCCGTGGAATCCATTGGTGGAGGAATCTGCCAAGTATCGTCTACTTTGTATAATGCTGCAATTAGAGCAGAGTTAGAAATTACGCAGAGACAAAATCACTCTATGGTAGTTGGTTATGTGCCACTTGCAACAGATGCTACGCTAGCAGAAAGTTCAGGAATTGATTTAAAGATCAAGAATAATTATGATTTTCCTATTTATATCGAAACCTATGTTACCGATGAGAAGCGTTTATATGCTAATATTTATGGAGAAGAATACCGTGATGCAAATAGAACAGTAGAGTATGAAACAAAGGTACTGCAAACCATTCCAGCTCCAGCTGATGTAATTATTGCAGATGGTGGTCAAGGGGTAGGTTATATTGATGTGGATAGTGGATACACCGGATATAAGACAGAACTTTGGAAAATCGTTTATGTAGATGGTGTGGAAGAGAGTAGAGAAAAAGTAAATACTAGTAACTATCGTGCAGTGGCAAGAGAAGTTCGAGTGGGAGTAAATACTGCAAGTCCAGAGCATGCAGCACAAATCAATGCA
Source organism: uncultured Lachnospiraceae bacterium (assembly GCA_964369945.1). Lineage (GTDB taxonomy): Bacteria > Bacillota > Clostridia > Lachnospirales > Lachnospiraceae > RGIG6307. The sequence continues at coordinate 3,266 of CAYJHO010000086.1, read as the reverse complement.
GCCATAGCTACAGGTGATGTGAATCATATCAAAAGTGTTGCGGCTACTTTATTAGCAGCAGAACAACAAGGGCAAGTGGTGCAACCACAACCAGTGGTAGAACAAACACCTTAGGTAGAATTTGGGGGCAGAGTATGAATCCAGGAAAATTATCAGAGAACGTAATGAAACGCTCGGTATACAAGTATATTAAGTTAAATCAAGAAATAGAAAATGAAGTGATGATAGAAAAGGGTGCAGCTGTAGGGGCAGATTGTGCCCTTTTCTCCCATTTTGAAAGTAGCTTAGGAACTGCAGTAGCAGTAGAGATTGATCGGGATAGAGAAGTTATTAAAAAAGCGATGATCAAGGCTAGTAATAATCTATGGGCAGAAGGGGTAAGGCCTACAGCAGTACAACTATCCATTGTTCTACCTGAGGCAGTCTTCGAATCAGAACTACGTCATATGATGGAGGAAGCAGTACTTTATTGTAATCAACATGCCATTCATATCCTAGGTGGGCATACCATGGTCAGTCAAGAAGTGGAAAAACCCGTAGTGACTGCAAGTCTAATAGGAGAAGCTAGTGATTACAGACCGGTTGCCTTAGAGCCAGGGATGCAAATAGTCGTATCCAAGTGGATTGCATTAGAAGGCAGTAGTAAGTTAGCCAAGGAAAAGAAGGTAGAGCTTGAGGCAAGGCTTCCTAAGCGCCTACTAGATCGTGTGCTTTCCTATGATGGCTATATGTCCATAGAAAAGGAAGCAAAGATAGCAATAGAACATAAGGTTTGTGCAATGCACGATATTTCTGGTGGTGGAATTTTTCGAGCCCTTTGGGAATTAGGGGAAGCAGCAGAGGTTGGACTACGGGTGGAGATGAAGAAGATTCCAGTCAAGCAAGAGAGCATTGAAGTATGTGAAGTCTTTGGAGATAATCCTTATGAAATGGATTCTAGCGGATCTCTTTTAATGGTCACAAAGTCGGCAAAAGCTTTGGTAGAGCAGTTAGAGGCAGAAGGAATTTATGCAACAGTTGTAGGAGAAATTACCGATAATAATGATAAAATATTATATACAAAAGGGCAAAATGAGGGCGAAGCGAGATTTATTGATAGACCCTAGAATGAGTTGGGAGGAAGAGAATGAGAACAGAGCTATTAAACTTAATTGAAAAGAATAGTAGAATTGTACCAAAAGAAATTGCGATATTGCTGGATGTAACAGAAGTTGATGTGGTAAACGAATTAGCCTCTATGGAAAAAGAAGGAATTATCTGCGGCTATCATACTTTAATCAACTGGGAGAAAACAACACAAGATAAAATAACCGCCTTGATTGAGGTTAAAGTAACACCTCAAAGAGGGGAAGGGTTTGATAGTATTGCTGAGAGGATTTATAATTATCCAGAAGTACATGCTCTATATTTGATTTCAGGTGGTTATGATTTATTGCTTACGATAGAAGGTAAGACTCTAAAAGAAGTTTCTAGTTTTGTATCCGATAAGTTATCTACTCTAGATACTGTACTAAGCACTGCAACTCACTTTATTTTAAAGAAATACAAAGACCATGGAACCGTATTAGTACAGCAAAAAGAAGATGAAAGGGAGTTGATATCACCATGAGAAATCCATTATCAAAAGCTGTTACCAGCATAAAGCCTTCAGGAATTCGAAAATTCTTTGATATCGTAAGTGAAATGACAGATGCTATTTCATTAGGTGTGGGAGAGCCAGATTTTGACACTCCTTGGCATATACGAGACGAAGGAATTTATTCCTTAGAAAAAGGAAGAACTTTTTATACTTCTAATGCAGGATTGAAAGAGTTGAAAATAGAAATTGCAAACTATATGAAAAGAAAGCAAAATCTAAGCTACGATTATAATACACAGGTGATTGTTACGGTAGGAGGATCAGAAGCTATTGATATTGGGCTACGTGCTATGTGTGACCCAGGAGATGAAGTCTTGATTCCTCAGCCAAGCTATGTTTCTTATGTCCCATGTGCACAATTAGCAGGAGCAGTTGCAGTACCAATTGAGTTAAAGGCAGAGCATGAATTCCGCTTAACAGCAGAGCAATTAGAAGCTGCAATTACAGATAAGACTAAAGTACTTATTATGCCATTTCCAAATAATCCAACTGGAGCTATTATGGAAAAGCATGAATTAGAAGAAATTGCAAAACTTGTGATCAAACATGATTTATATGTAATGAGTGATGAAATATATGCAGAACTTACATACAAAAATAAGCATATTTCTATTGCTGAAATAGAAGGAATGAAAGAGAGAACTATTATTATCAATGGATTTTCTAAGTCTCATGCAATGACAGGCTGGAGACTTGGTTATGCTTGTGGACCAGAAATCATCATAGAACAGATGATCAAGATACATCAATTTGCTATTATGTGTGCACCTACTACTAGTCAATACGCTGCAGTAGTTGCTTTGCGAGACGGAGATGAGGATGTAGCACAGATGAGAACTGCTTATAATCAAAGAAGAAGATTTCTGATGCATGCTTTCCAAGAAATGGGATTAGAATGCTTTGAACCATTTGGAGCTTTTTATGTATTTCCTTGTATCGAAGAGTTTGGGATAAGTAGTGAAGAGTTTGCCATTCGCTTCTTACAAGAGGAGAAAGTAGCTGTAGTACCTGGGACTGCATTTGGAGATTGTGGGGAAGGATTTATTCGTATTTCCTATGCCTATTCTCTAGAACAGTTAAAAGTAGCAATACAAAGATTAGAACGATTTGTGACAAATCTACGAAACGAAAAGTAATTTGTTTACGTAATGGAGGAAGAAATGAATATCATTTTACATCAGCCAGAAATACCGGCTAATACTGGAAATATTGGTAGAACCTGTGTAGCAACTGGTGCCAAACTACATTTGATCGAGCCCTTAGGATTTCGATTAGATGAGAAAAGTATCAAAAGAGCAGGGATGGATTATTGGAAAGATTTAGAAGTATATCGCTATACTAATTTTGAAGACTTTCTAGAAAAGAATCCAAACGCCAAGATTTGGATGGCAACGACAAAGGCGAAGCATGTATATAGTGAAGTTTCCTATGGAAAAGATGACTTTATTATGTTTGGAAAAGAAAGTGCAGGCATCCCCGAAGAAATTCTTGTGAATTACGAGGAAACCTGCATCCGTATTCCGATGCTATCAAGCATCCGTTCTTTGAATTTATCTAATTGTGTGGCAGTATGTCTCTATGAGGCCCTACGCCAACAGGATTTTGAAAGTATGCAACGCGTAGGAGA
>CAYJHO010000085.1:0-9640 GCA_964369945.1 uncultured Lachnospiraceae bacterium | reverse complement strand
TTGAGCCAGCTTACTTTGATGTAAGCAGCATTCAAGTGGAATTTTATCAAAATGATACCTTAATTGATACCACAGTACCACAAACATTAAAGGGTGCCATTACTGCAAAATTATATGTTATGGATGGCAGTACAAAAACATATTTAAACAATGTGAGCGGCACAGAGTATAGTACTACATTTGATGCTGATAGTGCAGGATTTACAGGGGTAAATACCGTGAGGGCCTATAGTGTTATGAACAGTGAGAATGAAACGAATGATCAGGAGTTTGTGATTACCTTAAGTGAATATAATATTACCTTAAATCCTACGGATGAGCCACCAACAGACATCATTGCACCTTCCGTTCAAGTAAAGGCAGAAGCAACTTGGAATACGGCTACTGTGGAGATTCCTATGTTATTCAACCATGTGGTATTAGGAAACGATGGTTTACCAGAAATACCACAGGACTATACAGAATATACTACCATCACGGACTTTGTAGCAAAGCTAGGTGTTGCAGATGGCTTCGTGTTCCAATATACCGTATCGGATCAAAATAGCACCGATGTATATCTGAAGAATGGAACCCTAACAGAAGTTCCAGCGGATCCTACATCTGATACCATAGAGGGAGTAAGCCTAGTTGCAGTTTCTAATCAAATTACGGTGACAGAATCTGCAGAATTTACCGTATTTATTACAGATAGTGAAGGAAATACTAGCATCCTACCACTAAATGTAGCTGTGACAGGAAGCGATAGCTTAGTACCAACTACAAGTACTGAGGAGCTAGCAAATGGTAATATGAGAGTTCTGGTAACGAAACCAGCTGGAGTTTTAGAGTTTTCTGTAAATGGATTTACTCAGGATGAAAATGGAAATTACTACCAGGATTATAGTACCAATGGAACTGAAAACATAAGCTATAGTTTCAAACAGGAAAACGGCGCAAGTTTTAACGGAAGTATTACGGTTGATATTAAAATTGGTGGACTGATCCTGGAAGAGGAAACCTGGTCTAACAACGCAGGAGAAAGCAAAACCAATCGAGATGTTTCCGTGACCTATACCTTTAATAAGGAAATTCAAACTATTGACTCGACACTTCCTGAGTTAGATAAGGCTAAAGTAGAAGTGTACTCCTTTGACAATAAAATCATGATTACGTTCAAGGAAAATTATGCTAGCCATAGCTATACTCTGAATAAAAATATGGCAGATTTAGCCTATAGCTTTAGCGTACCAGCAGTTTCCAATATTGATAAGTCAGTAGAGGAGATTACCGTGACACAAGCATTGAGTGAGAAGGCAGACTATGTGACACTAACTATTACCTCAAAGGAAGCAGTGATGTTCGTAGAACAAGGTAAGAATGGAACAAGTTTTACACAAAACGTACTATTGAATGGAACCTACCAATATAACTTTATCGACCTAGCAGAGAATAGGACAACTGTTTCAGTAGAGGTTACAGAAATTATGAGTGACCCACTTGTCATGACATTTTCCGAGGAAGAAGCAGGAACGTTTACAGAGGATTTGAGGATGAATGTAGGAGATCGATTCTATGTGAAGCTAAATCGTGCAGGCACTATTTCATTGAATGGAGCAGCAGGTGTTTTAGTTGAGGAAAATAAAGCAACAGAGTTTACCATGACAAATGGTCTTTACAATACAAATCCAAATATATTGGCAGCAGATTCCTATAACAATTTAGACTATCATGTATTTACCCAGGTATCACCTGTGGATGAAATTGCACCAAAAATCATTCTAAAAGAAAGTGTGATCTATGCCCATGTAGGAGAGGATCAAGCATTGTTGATAGAGGAATTAAAGAGCAATGTTGTGGTAGCAGATAATACAGATCTAGAGCCAAGTGTTAGTATCAATGACTTTACAATGCCTTCAGCGGCAGGGGATGTTTTAATTACTTACACTGCAACAGATGCAAGCGATAACTCCTCGACAGCAACTACAATCTTGCGATTTGTTAGTGCAGGAGAACCACAGCCTACCATAAATGACAGTTATATAGGCAGAGATGGTACCATCCGTTTAGAAGTCGGTACACATAATCTGATTACCAACATACCAGTTGGAGAAAACGGTGAAATCGAGCCATATTCAGTGATCACTAAATCAGGAATTGCAACAGCAGCCCAACTAAAAGTCAACTCGGATATGCTTTACTACAATGTGAAAAGCAATGATTCTCTTGACTTAGTATTTGACAAGGCAGGTTATTATACTGTGGCGATTAGAACTCAGTCACAAGATAGTTATCGTTTCATTGTCTATGTGTACGAATAAGGAGAGAAAAAGGATGAAAAATAAATTAAGAAAGCTAATGAGTTCATGTGTGGCTTGTAGCATCGTCTTGGGGCTAGTCGCCCCAAGCATGGATGCTTATGCAGCAAGTGAAACTGCTCCACTTCCTGAAAAAATCGAAATTAATAGTGATCATCATATAGAACTTTCTGTTTCAAGAGAAAATGGTGGTTTTCACATTGGCACGATTAAAGGGGACAATTTAGAGCCAGCGGATGATAATAAATTTCTTCTCTATCCAGATGAATATTACAACAGCTCCTACACCTCTTTTAGAATTTCTAAAAACAGTGAAGAAGGAAAAGACTATATTTTCGGTAGAGAATATGGATTTTTGGGAATGGATAGTGAGATGCTTAGTGTTACGCAAGTAGGGAACACCGTCCAATCCGTTTGGAGATTAGGAGACCTAGAGTTTACACAAACACTAACCGTACTCAATCAAGATAACGTGGCACATGGTATGGTGAACATATCTTATCATGTAGTAAATACAGGAACAGATAGCTATGATATTGATGCCAGAATTTTACTAGATACAGCACTTGGATATCAAGATTATGCCTATTATGAGTTACCTTCCGGTGATGTGGGAGATCTTGAAAAGTTTGAGACCATAGAACATGAGAGAGTCATAGAAAGTACAGATGAGAATTTCTATCAATCTGCTTTTTTTGCCTATGATGATTTGGTAAATCCTGAAGTAAGGGCATATACATTAGATGCCAATGTAGGGGATGAGACCATTACACCTTACCAAGTGGCTTTTGGACATTGGGATAATTTATCAAGACAAGTATTTGACTTTACCCCAAATGAAGAGCTTTATTTTACCAATCCATATAATTTAGAAACCATGATAGCAGATAGTGCTTATGCTCTCTACTATGATATGGGAACCGTAACAGAAAATGCTAGTTCCACCATAGCAACTAACTATGGGGTGTATTCTAACTGGGATGAAGAATTTGGTCAAAATGACATTGTTATGAACTTTACCAAAATACCAACAGCATCGGAATTTGAAATCTTAGATGGTGAAAATTCAACGTATAAGAATGACGGTAAGATTGATTTTTCGATCAGCTTACAAAACAATGGTTTACAAGATTATGATACATTTGATCTTGTGGTAAAATTGCAACCTGGTGTTAACTTTGAACCAGGAAAGGATAGCAGTAACCTTTCTGTACGAGAGAAAACATTTACGGTAAGTAATGTAAATGTAGGTGGAAATGCCAACTTTTCTCTTGACTTATATACCATTGCAAGCAATGCAGTCACTGATTATAGAACCATTTCCATACAGGCCTTTAAAAACGGCGAGGTGATTTCTAGGGCGGAAGAAGTGTATGCACTTTGTCCTGGTTATGGAACCGATGGTGTGGTAGTAAATGCCATATCTCCTCCTATTGTTTATTTTGAAGGTGAGAGAAATGTCTTTGTTTCTATGACAGGGGCAGGTGCTGTGAAAAACACCGGCGATTACACCGTTCGCTTTACCCATACAGAAACAGGAGAAACGATTGATGTTCCTTCTACCGATGTATCTGTCTATGCATCGGACAATGAAGTACGACTTCGTTTGACAGAAGAGATGCGAGTGGGAAGCTGGAGTTTTATGTTTGACTTTACGGATGCCACAGTTGAGGATATTGAGAGCAATAACCTTAGCTTAGAGGTAACCGATGATAAAAGCTTTATGCCAAATAGTTATGGTGTGATTACCATCGAGAAAACAGAAATAGATGGTACTGAATATGTAATCCATACCTATGAAGATGAAGCGGCCTATGATCTAGCACATCCTACCAACCAAGAAAAAGCGCAGATGGTATTACTAGAATTTCGTGGACTCTTTGTAGTAAAAGAAGAGGATGAGGATGGAAATCCAATAGAGATTGTTGGAGAAAGTGAACTTATGCCAGACGGCACGATGGAAAATACCATGGTAATCAGTAATGTACTAGATGTGGAAAATGGTATCTTGACTATTACGGACGAAGAAGATGCGATTAATGTGGATATGGATGCAGATCTTTATACTACAGGTGCAAGAACCATTGTTTGGAGAGGTGTTTGTGCTATTACCTCTATTGAAGATGGAGAAGCTATGCTCTTAAATCAATATGATTTTGATGGAAAAGATAGTAATGGAGCTGTAGGACAATATGAAAACTCCGTAGCAAACACAAATGCAATCACCCTTGTATGGCCAAGTACTGCAAGCACCATGCAAACCATCGGTGGTGTATTAATGGAACTTCGCTATGGACAGTTTGGTTTGATGCAAACAGAGCGTGGATCGATATCAGATGACGCAGAAAAAGTTCGAGTACTTTCTTTTGGAGCCCAATTATCCACTAATTTATTGGTACCAGAAAGCATTGATTTGGGAGATCAAGAACAATCCGCTATGGAACAGCAACACGAAACCATTTCTCTAGACCCAGAAAGCCCATACTATACACCGAGAAATCTTCGTGATATTCATAACGATACAGCAGAGGCCCATAGTAAGCATATGAATCTTCAAAATGCATCCTTAGGTCTTTATGTAGAAGATGTCATTTTTGGTGGAGGTTTTATAGGATTTAACACCACCATAGAAGTTGGGATTCCTTCTTTTGTAGATGGAATGCCAAGTATTGAGGGTAGTATCAATTTAGTGGTAATGAACGACGAATGGCAATTTGGAGTAGCAGGTACTGCAGATATTACTACCTTTATGATGAATGCAGAGTTAAAACTAAAATCCTACAACGGAATACCAGTTCCTGATACGCTTTATCTCTATGTAGAGGCAACCCCAGGAACCGCAATTGATCCTTTTGGTGTGGTATGGCTGAAAGGTGCTGGAGGTGGTTTCAGTGATTTATACGCGACCATTTTCCCAACTTCTAATATTCCACCACTTACTCTTATGATCGAAGGAAAGCTAGGTCTCTTTAGTGCCCTAACCACAGGTGGTAAGTTAGCAGTATCGGCAAGAGGCATAGGAGCGATGCTTACGGACATAGGAATTGACGTAGGGGTTGAAATTAACCTAATCAAAGAATTAGGATTTGACTTTACCTGGTATCCAGAACTTCGCCTTTATGCAGGGATGAAAATGAGTCTCTTTGATGTAATCACTGCAAGCGGATATATTGTAGCAGAAGAAATACAAGGAGAATATGGCCGGATGTTCCTTGAGGGCTATGCCGAAGGCTCCGTCCAAATACCAGAGGATATCTTAGTTATCGGTGGTATTGAACTTGGAAAAGTAGGTTTTGGTGTTAACTTAGATAAAGTTTGGGGTGCAGCTAGCATCTTGAAAGTAGACGTTGGTTTTAGGTACGATTGGGGTGGAAGCGAGGTTGAACTACTCTTTGGTAAGTATAATGTGCCAGAGCCTACCTATGATTATGTGTCTCCAGTCAGCACTATGTCCATGGTAAATGAACCAGTACTTCGCATTGGGGAGGAAGAGGCACCAGTGAATAGCTTCACCGTAAGAGAGAAGAATGATAATGGCAAAGCAGTAGATACCTTGATTGCAGTTGAATTCAGTGCAGACAGCTTAGAGAAAGCCGAAGAGATAGCAAAGGCCATTGTAGTAAGCAGTGAAGCAGGTGCTAGAAGCTTAACTTGGGATGAAACAGCAGATTATTCTAATGATTTTGCAAATGCAACGTTATTGACAAGTGAAAGCGATGGAAAAATCACAGCAACAGTATTGTTATCTTTTACAGAAACTGCTGATATTGGTAAAAACTTTGCAATCGCGTTAGGAAGTACTGAGTTTACCATTGAAACCTATGAAGTAGAAAAGCTAGCAGGTTTAAGCAAGGTTGTACTGTCGGATGCAGATAAGATTCTTGATGGAACAGATAGTGTAACCATAACTGGTGACCTAGACAACATGGAAAAAGTGTCAGTTTATGCAAAAGCAGTCACAGAAGATGGAACCGATGGATTGATTTATCTTCTTGCAGAAAGGGAGAGTGTGGTAGGAGAAGGCGTTGCGGTAGGTGGAACTAGCACTACCCTTAACTTAACCATTCCAAGCAACTTACCATCAGGCAATTACAGCATTCAGGTGGTAGGTGTGAGCTTAGATCAAACAAGCAATCCAGTCATTACGGTATTAGAAGGAGAAGAACCAAAAGAACTCTCCTATAAAAATTCATATCAACCGGCTTCACCAGTAAATGTAATTGAGACACTTGGAGGAGATTATACCATAGATGTTTCCGTGGATCCTGCGGTAGATGTAGCGGGATACCGTGCAAGCGTTTATGAAAATGTAAATGATGCATGGACTGCAGTAGAGGGATTTACCGATACTCATATTGCAAAAGAAGATATCGTAGGTAGTAAATTGGTATTAGGTGGTAGTTATTCTATTCCAATTTATGGCGATGCAGGAGTTGTAACAGGAAGCGAAACTATTTCGTTAGAAGCAGGAAAAACTTATCGAATTGGCTTGCGTGCTTACAATGAAACAGCAGATGGAATTTTTGTGTATTCTGGAGAAACTATAACCGATGAAGTTGTTATGGTGGAGCCACAGGCAACAGAACTTAGCCTAGCTTTGGTCGGTGCAAGTGATATAGCACAGAATGTGATGGCAACAGACACTACCTATCCAACCATAAATCATACCGATGTTACGATCTCCTTAACAGCAACAAATGGAAGTATTAAAACAGGCCAGTATAAGTTGGATGATAACGAATTTGTAGATTACAGCAGTGGAGATATCAACTTGACAGATTTAGCCAATGGAATTCATACGTTGAAGTTTTACGGTGAAAATGATACTGGGGACGTGGTAGAAAGTATGCTTGTCTTTGTAGTAGACAATTTAGCTCCTACGCTTCTACTAGAAAATACAGATGCCTTCTTCCATAATGAAATCATTGGAAATACCCTTACTTTAAGTGGATTTAGTGAAGAAAATGCTAGCATTTATTATAAAGTAGAAGGTGTAGAGCATACTGCAATTCCTGTCGTAAACAGTGATGGAAGTTTTAGCTTTGATATTGCACTAGATGCACAAATGGCATATCAATATGTAGAGCTTTGGGCTGAGGATCAAATGGGGAACCGTAGTCCACGAATGGAATTACCAATGATCAATAGTAAGATATCTTCTGATGACGCAAAATTTGCTGTTTATTTGGACGATGTTGATGTGACAGGACAAGTTTTGCATAACATAAGCGGAACCTTTAGCTTGAAAGTCTTATCAGGTGGAGAAGTAATCACTGTAAATGCAGACAGTCTTGTTGCCAATAATAGCTACAATTGGTCAGTCTTAGGTAAAAATGGAAATGTATCCTTTGAACAGGGCAAACTTGTCATGGCAGCAGCAGAAACAAGAACAATGGGAGAAGGATATGCAGGAGTATTAACTAGCATATCATCTGGTCAAGAACTTGCAAGCGTTGCTTTCGATACAAGACTTCAAACAGAAGAAGAGATTCCAACATATGATGTAGTAGTAAACTATGGTAGTGGTGATGGTAGCTATGAAGCAGGTGAGTGGGTAACCATTACAGCAGAAAGCCTTGAAGGCAAAATATTCAGCCACTGGACTTCAGAAGATGTTAGCTTTGAGGATCCAAATAGTCCTACCACAAGATTTATGATGGAAAGTAAAGCAGTAGAAGTTACCGCTATTTATACCTCTCAAGAAACAGGTACAACCGAGGAAAGTAAGCCATCTGAGGAAAGTAAGCCATCCGAGGAAAGTAAGCCATCCGAGGAAAGTAAGCCATCCGAGGAAAGTACATCATCTGAGGAAAGTACATCAACCGAGGAAAGCAAATCATCTGAGGAAAGCAAATCATCCGAGGAAAGTACATCATCTGAGGAAAGTACATCAACCGAGGAAACTGAGTCAACCGAGGAAATTGAATCAACGGACACAACCGAGGATAGCACGGAAGTGGTTGGTGGAGATTCCGAAAACGAACCAGGTTCATCGAATAGCTGGATATTCATCCTGTTAGGCCTAGCTGGAATAGGAGGAATAGGGGCAGCGTCGTTTGCTATTATTAAGAAACGGAAATTAATAGATATGGGTATAGATGCAGATACAGATTCAGATATAGACTAAGCCTATAAATTTTATAGATGAAACCATCTAAACTAGAGGGTGTAATGAATCAAGTTCATTACACCCTCTTTGGCAGTTCTAAGAATGAGTGTTTATGTATTTAAATCTTGAAAAATAGTTACGTACATGATAAAATAAGTGACAATTGAGCGTTATAATAAAATAGATCGGGAAAGAAAATAAGAGGTGGAAATAGTTAATGAAAAAGCTTAAGAATAAAGGATTTACATTAGTTGAGTTAATTATAGTGGTAGCTGTAATCGCTATTTTGGCAGGTGTGCTAGCACCCCAATATTTACAATATGTAGAACGAGCAAGACAATCGAATGACTTGCAAATTGCCACATCCATTATTCGAGCGGTACAAGTTGCGATTGCAGATCCAAAGAGTGGCATTCCTTCTAATCGATTGATAGAAGTAATGTGGAATACTGGAGAGGAAGTAGTACCTGAGAGTGCAGAAGAGACCTTACTTATTCGCTATCCAGCTACAGGGGGAAGGGAATCTGTATTAAAAGACAGCATTCCTAGTCTCACAGCTCATGATCAGACACAAGCAGAAAAAGATCACTTTAATACGATGATATTAGAAATTTTAGGAGTAGAACCAATAGTTTATACTGATTGGGGCGGAATGGGGTTCTATGGGGAACTAGGAGCGGCACAATCAGAAGCTGGGTCAGGTACAAGTTTTGTGATTCATGTGGATTCTACTACAGGACAAGTAGCACTTGCCTCTCATTCGACAGCAACGGATACGAATGTATGGATAGATGAAATTGGAGTAGATCCATCCGTGCTACGAGCACCATAGAAATGATTACAGTATTAAGATGTTGTAAAAAACTCATATAAAGGAAAATCGCTGAAGTTGTGAAACGTCAGCGATTTTTTTGTATCATTAAGTATGGTAATCAATAAAAATACAGATTGTAGATTTTAAGCTTTCAGATGTAGAAGAAATTTATGAGAAGCTCTCAAATACCAATACCTAACTTAGTATTTATTCTACGCCCTATATCATTGTGAAAATCAATAGGGAGTAGAATCATAAGCTTGTTGGATGGATATCTACTCTCCAACCATTCCATCTCCATCGGCATCTCTCATATAAGGATACAACCAATGGTCAGAGTAAATAGGCATGGTAAAACCAGCAGCCTCAGCTTCAGCAATGGTAACGGTTCCATTTCCATTGGTATCTACACTAGAAACA
>CAYJHO010000084.1:0-9641 GCA_964369945.1 uncultured Lachnospiraceae bacterium | reverse complement strand
GTCTCCTTTTTGTAAACTTTAGAAAAATGATAGGCATCATAGTAGCCTAGTATAGAGGCTATTTCCTTTACACTTAATCTAGTATATACCAAGTACTGCTTGGCCAAGCTAAGTTTTTGTTCCAGAAAATATTGATGCGGGCTTTGCTTATAGCTAGCTTTAAACAATCGTTCTAAATGCCTTCTAGACATAGACAAACTTGTACACATATCATCTAAAGGCAAAGCTGACTCTATGTTTTGTTCAATGTGGAGATTGATCATATGATGTAAGCGTCCTTCTATGGAGACAATTTCTTTCTTTGCCTCTTTAAGGCTCAGTAATATATCGAAAACTTGCACACAAAGGCGATGCTGTACATCTAAGTTTGATTGACAGATGTTCATAGCATCAAAAAACTTCTGACGTACTACGTTTGATACCTGACGTTCAATTCTAGAGATATTATATTGTTCTAAAAGCTCTAAGTATAAGTTTCCTTTCATATTAAACCAAAGAATGCGAAAGGGATTTGCTTTGCTGACTTTATAACAATACGTTTCTCCCTCCTTTAAGGTGAAAACATCACCACGATAGAGCTTCTCTTCGCTTCCCTCGATCTCTAAGAGTCCTTCCCCTTCTTCAATATATATTAATACGCTAATATCTGTATTCGTTCTTTTGATGATGTAAGATTCATCGCAGGTTTCATCTCCTGCCATATCTATCATAAGAGGACTCAAAGATTTTACTAAATCCTCTCTATAATTATAAAATGATCGAAACATATCTGCACCCCCTGTTTGACGTTATTATACATTATTTCATGCAATTTATCCATTTAAATATCTTGTTTTTAGACATATAATACATTTAATAAATATAAACAAGGAGAATATTATGATGGATCATAGATTACATTACCCAAGACCTCAATTTCTAAGGGAACAATATATGGATTTAACAGGAACCTGGAATTTTGCTTTTGATGATGAAAAGAAAGGTTTGATAGAAAAATGGCAGGACAAATTACCTGCTACCCATGAGATATTGGTTCCTTTTACTTATGAAACGAAATTAAGTGGAATTCATGATGAAGGTTTTCATCCTGTTGTTTGGTATGAAAGAAGCTTTCATTTAGAAGAAGGAAGTTTTGAAAACAAGGATACTTTACTACATTTAGAAGGTTGTGATTACCATACCACTGTCTGGGTGAATGGTCAGTGCGTTGGAACACACAAAGGGGCTTACTCAAGATTTAGTTTTGATGTGAGTCACTGCTTGAAACTAGGAGAAAACAGAATTAGCATTCGTGTGGAAGATTCCTGGTTAACCAATCAACCTAGAGGGAAACAAAGATGGAAAGACCATAGTTATGGCTGTTGGTATGTGGCATGTACTGGCTTATGGAAACCAATTTGGATGGAGAGCCTAAACAAAAGTCACTTAGAATCCATCAAGTTAACACCAAATATTGAGTCCCATAGTCTCCAGTTCGAGGCCAAGGTTAATTCCTCGAAGCCATATCAGTTGAAAATTACGGCTAGCTTTGAAGGTGAATTCGTGGCTGAAACTTGTATCACTTCGTCTCTAGCAAGCATTCAAGGAAGTTTACATGTATATAATGAAGAAGTACATGAATGGGGAATGTTACGTTGGAATGATCAGGCACCTAATCTATATGATTTAGAAATCCAATTAATCGTAGATGACAGTATAACCGATACTGTTACCTCCTATTTTGGTATGAGAGAAATCACCATTCGCGAAGGTAAGGTTTATCTAAACAATGTACCACTATATCAGAAATTGATTTTAGATCAAGGATATTGGAAAGACAGTGGACTAACAGCGCCTAATGTAGAAGCGTATATAACCGATATTGAGGCTGTGAAAAAGCTTGGATTCAACGGAGTTAGAAAACATCAAAAAACAGAGGATGAGCGCTTCTTATATCTCTGTGACAAAATGGGATTGCTGGTATGGGAAGAAATGGCAAGTCCTTATTCCTTTGATGATAGTATGATAGAGGAATTTACGAAACAATGGATGGAACTTGTAAAACAAAATTACAATCACCCTTCCATCATTACCTGGACCCCATTTAATGAATCGTGGGGAATTCCTAGAGTTTCAACCCATAAAGCTCAACAAAATTTCACCCAAGCGATTTATTATACCACAAAGGCTTTTGATCCTTATAGACCAGTCGTGATCAATGATGGATGGGAACATACCAAAACGGATATTGTAACCCTTCATGACTATGAGCAAAATGGAGAAAATATTTTATCACGCTATACCAAGTATAAAGAAGAAATTTTAAGCAACAAAATGAGTCATCAAAACTGCTTTATGCCTTTTGCACAAGGTTTTGCCTATGAAGGACAACCTATTATTATAAGTGAATATGGGGGAATTGCTTATGATAATAATGACTCTGGATGGGGCTATGGAGAAAAAGTAAAAAATAATGAGGAGTTTTTGGCTCGCTATGACTCTTTAACAAGTGCTATGAAATCCATCGATTATTGTGTTGGATATTGTTATACGCAAATAACAGACGTACAACAAGAAATCAATGGGCTTCTTGATATGGATCGTAACTTTAAACTAGATCCAGAAGAAATCGCTAAAATCAACCGAAAATAATCAAAAAGCTGTCACACAAACGATTCCTGTGTGGCAGCTTTTACTTTTTTATAGTACATTTTTATTTGGGCATAACTGATATTTGTTCTCGGTACATCTTCATAAAGAAAAATCCCGCTAATAAAACACATACCCCTTCTGCTAGGAGGAAGGAATACCATACCGATGATAAACCTAATACTTGAGCCAGAATATAAGCAGATGGTAACAAAATCACCAGCTGTCTGCCGATACTCATATACATGCTAAACATCCCCTTACCAACAGCTTGAAAACAACTAGAAAAGGTAATGCATATCCCAGCAAAAGGAAAGGCTAGACTCATGATTCGTAAAGCTGGAATCCCTATTTCGTATAGTTCTGCCGTAGGAGAAAACATAGAAATAAATTGTTCTGTAAATAGGAAAAACAAACCAGATCCTATGGTCATAATGATTACCACAGAAATTGTGGTAGTCTTAATTGCTTGCATGATTCTCCCTCGATGTTTCGCACCAAAGTTATAGCCTACAATAGGAATGAAAGCACTTGTCATACCAAAGACTGGCATGAAAACAAAGGACATTAATTTGAAATAAATCCCTAGTACATTAACAGCTACTTCTGAAAATGAAACTAAAATTTGATTCATTCCAAATGTCATAACACTACCAATACTTTGCATTACAATACTAGGCAATCCTACTTCGTATATTTCTCTTACAATTCCCAATTTAAACTTCAATTTCTGATAGGATACTTGAATTACTTTGTTTCCTTTGGCATTTAATATTATGATAACTACCATTGCACACCATTGGCCAACAACAGTTGCTACTGCAGCTCCAGTTACTCCTAGTGCTGGTAATCCAAATAAACCAAAAATAAAAATAGGATCTAGTGCAATATTAATGAGAGCTCCTGTTAGTTGTGCAACCATTTGAAAGGTTGTTTTGCCTGTAACTTGCACGATTCTCTCAAAGGTTATTTGCATGAAAATCCCCATGGAGAACACCGTACAAATTCTCATATAGGAAGTACCACCTTCTACAATTTCCGGTATATTAGAAGATAGATTCATATAGATACCGCTCCCTATAAATCCGATCACCATAAAGGCAAGGGAACTAACAAAAGCAAGTAAAATTCCATTATGCGCTACTTCTTCTGCCTCCTCATGTCTCTTTTCCCCCAGACGTCTAGAAAGTAGAGAATTCATACCAATTCCTGTTCCTACGGCTACTGCAATCATCAGGTTTTGTACTGGCATAACTAAGCTAACTGCGGTTAGTGCATTTTGACTTACCTGTGCCACAAAAATACTGTCTACTATATTGTACATAGCTTGTACTAACATACTAAAAATGATGGGAAGTCCCATACTAAATATCAATCGATTAACGCTCTTTGTTCCTAAAATATTCTGTTCCAATATCTTTCCTCTTTCCTATGTGGATTCTTACCATTAAAGAGTATAGCATATAAAAGGGGAAAAGGTAAGCCTAATCTATTATTTTACACTATCTAAGACTCCCATGAAGAGAGGTAGGCTTGTTTCGTTATCTATAATCATATACACAAAAGGTCGATCTAGACGTACTTCTTTTACGATAGGTTCTTCTAATGCTCTTCCTTCTGCCATAGTTACAGCAGTTACTGCAGCTGCTACTGTTCCTACTTGGTCTACTTCCATCATAGTTTTATGAATGACACTGCTGATATAAAGATTTCCATCCTGCAAACTTGCCATATTGGAAAAATCAGCTATCTTTTCGTTAAAGGCTGTTCCCATACCTAATTCTGGTAGTACCTTTGCTAAATTTGTATCGTATTCGATTGAAAATTTAGGAAGATACGCATGGACCAATTCTTCCCTCGTATTTTGTAGAGCA
The DNA here is from genome assembly GCA_964369945.1 of uncultured Lachnospiraceae bacterium. GTDB lineage: Bacteria > Bacillota > Clostridia > Lachnospirales > Lachnospiraceae > RGIG6307. The sequence continues at coordinate 5,139 of CAYJHO010000084.1, read as the reverse complement.
TCTACTAGCTCTTCTCCTGTTAGATTATTGATAAATTCATCCACATCCCCTTCTGGAAGTAGTGCTACAAAGGAATATCTTTCATCTTGATAAGGTTTTACGAAACCAGTCGCTGATTCCATGGATATAAATTGGTTTTCTTCACTAAACATAAAGTCAACCATCTCATCAGATTGATCCGCGTTAAAAATATTTTGTTGAATCTGAGATTCTTCATAAACTTCTTTCCATTGGGCTTCAAAGGAAATTGCATTGATTAAATACATTAGAACATTATCTGGAATTTCTTCAGATAATAATTCCTCTATTTTACCATCAGTACTTTCGTTTACCCATAAATTGATTTCATCCTTGGTTTCTGAATCGAAAGCTGCTTGATATACGGAAACATCATAAAAATTCTTACTGGTTTGTAGAAAGTCTTCTTTCACAGTAAAATCAGGTCTATCTCGAAACCAAATAGAATTAGCAATTGTAAACACTTGGCTATCCTTCTCTGGCAACTTACTTTGGTACTGATAAAAGAATTGATTTAAATCATGTATACTAGCACCTAGCACATCTTCCATTTCACGCAAGGTAAGCTTATTTGCCCCATTGGCTGTCATAGCCAATGCCGACATAATAGAATAAGGGGAAATTAATACGTTTTCGTCTTCTTTTAAATTTTGTATCAACGAAAGCGAGAAATTCATCATTTCATTATGAAGAGAATCCACCTCTTCTATCATTACTTCCTCTAGTTGTATATCTTGCATTAAATTATCGGATTCAATTGCAGTTACACTACAGGCTGTCAAAAATATGGTTGCTATAAGAAATGCACTTATCTTTTTCATATTATCTTTCTCCTTTTCTTTCATTTTCTATCTTATGTAATAATATAGACGCCAAGAAAAGAAGAAACTCACATCAGCTGAAATTTATCAGATATAATTTATATGTTAGAAAAGGCATAGACTTCATTACTGAAATCTATGCCTCTTTGCTTTGTTATTCCTCTAATTCTACAACTCTTGCATGTAGTCTTGCCTGTTTACTTTTTAATTTATTGTCATACATCTTCTTGTCCACTAGGGCAAAGAACTCATGAAACTCTAAACTACTCTTACCCACAAATTCATCATATCCAATGGCTAATGAAAATTTGTATTCTGAATTAATGGTAAGTTTATTGATTTGATCCGTAACATTAGTGATAGCAGCATCTAGTTCTTCTCTTGTGCAACCTTCTAAAAGAGAAACAAATTCATCACCTCCAAGTCGGAAAGTCTTACCGTATGTATTTAAAACCTCACTTAGTGCAGTATAAGAATTTCTAATGGCATTATCACCTTCTAAATGCCCTAAATTATCATTAATCTGCTTTAGATTGTTCATATCAGAGATTACGCACCATATCGTCTTTTCCTCAGTTTCATTTGAGAAAATATCAGTCAACTCTTCATGGTATGCTTTCGCATTATAGCCGCCTGTTAAGGTGTCTTGGAAGGAGTATTCTAATAACATGTCCTTCATTTTATTCGCTACTGTGGTAATCCGTCCCACCTCATCCTTTGTATAAAGATAGGATGGAAATTTCACTTTCATATTACCTGTTTCAGCAATTTCTGACATGGATTTCTCCAAAGCAATTAAACTTGAACTAAGGTTCTTTGAGAAAAATTTAATAAACAATAATACAGCGAGTATCATAGCTACACAAAGTATAGTCCCAGAAATTAGGATACTGAATACCAAGCTATCATTTCGTTCTAAAGCCTCTTCAAGCAAAGCCTCTTCTTCTAACGAATATTCATCAATAGTTCCAAAAAATTCATTAGCAATAGGCGTCACAACCTGCAGAGCATACAAAGCCTCATCATAATCGCCATCAGCAAGCCATATATCTGCTGATAAAATCATGCTGTCTTTATAGATGTTCTTCTGTTCTATAATTTCATTAAATTCGTTTAAACGTTCCCCTTCTAGAAACTGAGTATAATCTGCCATCTTTTGATCAAGATCCTCAAAGGCTACAATGTATTCATCGTATAAACTTTGCTTGATGGAATCTTCTTCTGCAAAAAGGATATCTCTTCCTAATACACGGCATACATACATATTCCTTATAATATCGCTTAGCTGTTCTTTATGTCTAACGTTAATTTCTATTAAATTCTGAGATGATACATTAACCATCATTACCGAAAAAATAGAAAATAAGCTGACGAAAATTACACTTAAAATAATAAAAAATTGTAAGGGAATGAATTTCTTTTGAATTGCTGCATTGCTTAACCAAGTTTTGAAACTAAACATTATTTTTTACCTTTACACTTAAATTCTATTGTTACGTAAATTATAGCAAAAATTACAGATAAAGTCAATGAACTGTTGTACATAAAGAAAATGTAGAGCCCTTCACGTAAGGGCTCTACACTCTATAAGTATTGACTATTATTGTTTGGAAAATTGTGAAAATGTCAGTATTTCCTTTTTCTCTAGGAAAGAGAAAAAGGATACCAAGCAGGTAACTGCTAAAATCCCAAGGTTTATGAATACTAAATTAAGAATTCCTATTTCATCAATCAAGTACATCAATGGAATAATTACGATAGGAACTCTTGCACTGCTTACATTAGAAGCATCCATCATGATGACAACAGCAATTGCCAGCAAACTGAGCAAGAATGCCAAATTAAATACCTTATTACAAGAGCGAAAACTTTCAAAAAAGTTTCGTTGACGTGGTATCACTGACTGAGCTTTCGTAGCTAATACTTTAATGATTACTTCTTTTCCAGATTTAAGTTTCAAAGTTGCAGTCAAGCTTCGATTCTTACTATTTAAATAATGAAACTTAAAATGACCATTATCTTCTGTTACATATTGTATCTTTTCATAGGGTACTTCTTCTTTCATTTTCTCTAAAAGAAAACAATCTTCATAAAACTTATCTTTGCCTGCGCTTGCAAGTACTTTTCTCATATCACACAATCTCCTAATTACACTTAATTTACTTTTTCTAATATGGTAGAACCTTCTCGGTATAGATCTATAAAATCAAATACGCCTAAATTTTCTACGTAATAGCCAAGATACATGAGTTCAAACTCTTCAAACTGTATATGAACCACATAAAAGCTATCTTTGCTTACAAGCTCTGGATTCTCACTCAGTGTTGCATCGCTAACATAAAAACCATCTTTGTTATAGGTCACCATATCTTCTAAGTCTTTTGTGGTCAAGGTAACTTCTGGTTGACTTATTATGAAATCGATTGCTTCATTTCCTCTGTATGCTTGATAAGTTCCTAGATTTTCCTCCCCTGTATCCATGGTGAAAATTATTTCTTGATTTTCTCCAAAGGTCATATATTCTTGATAACCACGGATTAGAAAACTTTGTCCTACTATTTCATTTTCTAATGCTAAATCTATACGTAAGGTATCTACCAAATCGTCTACTAACTTGGTATCATAATCCTCACCCATAGAAAAGAAAGATGCAACTACATTTTTATCTGGTACTAGCACCATTTTCATATAATTAGCAACTCCTTCTGCATCCTTTAAATAGATGTCCCCTGTATAAGCGGTACTGCCATCCTTGGTTCTCATAGGAGTTAAATTCTGGCTATAGCTTTCTACATAATACATGGTTTCAAAGTCATCTATTACTTCAGCAAAATAAGTGTCTCGGTCTAAAGAACCCATCATGGTAACTGCGTTGATTCCATATTTCAGCTTTTGATCTGGCGTGATATATAAAGGAACCCCCGTTTGCCCAACGCTTGGGTCTATATATTCTTCATGATTATTTGGGATTTCGTAACGAAGAAATCCATAACTTTGCTCTTCTAGAGGGCCATCTTCATAGCTTATTGCTTCACTAAAAAGCAGTCCTGTATCCAAATTTGGTAAAACTTCATTTGATATACTTACTAGAATTGGCAATGCAGTCAGTAGGGTTACTAGCAAAATTCCTCCTACATTTACGCCAATCTTTTTGTTGCTATACTCTTCCACTGTCACACGTTCTGTGGGATGGAAACCAGGATAGATCTTATAGATTTTCATCTTCTTAAATTGCCCATAAGCATTGGTATAAGAAATTTTGAAGTGGTGTTTAAGATCACTTAGGATATGAGCTCCTTTCATATGTATGATTGCTTTTTGCAATTTAATATTACTAGAATAGGCTCCTGTTACCTCTATTTCACTGATAGCTCTAACAATAGAGGCATTTAATGCTCTAAGTTCATCTTCTCTCATTTTACTTACATTCATAACCGTTACACCATTAGAAATATAAGATTGGAATCCATCTACTTGATTTAATTTTAGTAAATCAACACGATAAACATTTCCTTGCTCAGTTTTTACAAAGGCATATAAGTTGTGTCGCTTTGGATTTGAAGTAGCACTTACAAAAATAGTTGTAATAGAAAATGTAATGATACTTATGAATACTGCATAGAATATTTCTTCATATTCTAGAACATTCCCAATATATACACCAAACATAATTACCAAAAAAGGACACAATAAAATAAAAAGTGCTGTAAACCCATATAAAGAAGTTTTTCTACTATCTGGAAGATATACTTTCTTCTCACTGGCATCTCCATAAGTCATAGTCTCGTATGCTTCTGCTGTTCGTGTTAATAAATCAGGTTCCACGTATAAATCCACTCTTTTATTAATAAATCCATAACCTACAAAACCAGCAAAAAAAGGTATTACAAAGACCATCGCATTATTTGTTTCAAAACTATTATAGGAAAATAATAGATAGGCTACATAAGCCATCCAAGCCCCGATTAATCCAACGGTTACTACCATAATAGTTGTCTTGGCAAATTTCCTATTCTTAGGACCACCACATATCTTGTATCCATGGAATGCTGTAATTGCTGTAATAATTCCTAACCACCCTGAGGTGAAACCTATATACGTTGTTATTACCATTGGTATCATTCCTACGGTAGCTCCTATAAAGGCTCCAATTATGCCTCCTAACTTATTTTCATTCTCTTTCATAACATTCTCCATTTCTAACTTTTTCCTTGCATACTATAACAAATTTTGATAAGAAAAACAATGAAAGTACATGAAAGTCACGATTTCGTGCACAAAAAACATAAAATTTATCTTC
>CAYJHO010000083.1:225-9826 GCA_964369945.1 uncultured Lachnospiraceae bacterium | reverse complement strand
ATCTTAGGGTTCCATCTTCTTGTTTGGTGTCCAAAGTGTACACCTGCTTCTAATAATTGTTTCATTGAAATAACGCTCATTTTCTTACCTCCATTTGGTTTTTTCTTCCGTATAACTTTCAGTGTACTGCGTTAATACACTTCTCTCTTGCAACCTTTTATATTGGACCTACAAGAAATAGAAATACGTGTTTTTTAGTCAACATTCGAATTATAACATAAAAAGACCTCTTTTGCAAGAGGTCTTTTTACATTTATAAATGCTAAATTATTTTCATTTATTTATAAATTGTTTGTTTCTTTAATTCCGTTACTTCTTCAAATACTACATCATTCAGTACCTTAATATATGTACCTTTCATACCTGAAGAGCGAGACTCGATAACTCCTGCACTTTCGAATTTTCTTAAAGCATTAACGATAACAGATCTTGTAATTCCTACTCTATCTGCAATCTTAGATGCAACCAAGATGCCTTCCATTCCATTAAGTTCTTCAAAAATATGAACGATAGCTTCCATTTCTGAAAAAGATAATGTATTAATCGCAGATTTAACAACGTTAATCTTACGAATTTCTTCAGCACTTTCTTCATTTACAGCTCTTAGCATTTCTAGTCCTACCACAGTTGCTCCATACTCACACAAAATAATATCATCAATATCATATTGCTCGCCATTTTTGTAAATAAACAATGTTCCTAGACGCTCTCCTGCTATCTCAATAGGTGAGATGATAGCCTGGAAGCGACGTATCTCATCACTGCTGAATCCTAAAGTAGTTAAATTTACGTTTTCTTTTGTCGACAGTACACCCAATAATCTTTCGTTTAGCATGTCATCAATAAAACCGCCAACTCCTTCATCGATTAATTCGCGTATACAATCAACTTGCTCTGCGTGACCAACACCCAGTACTTTACCTTTTCTGCTTATAACTAATACGTTCGATACTAAAATATCCTTCATTACCTGACATATATCGTTAAAAACTACTTTACTAGTATCGTTGTTATGCAACAACTTCCCTATCTTTCTGGTCTTGTCCAACAATTGTACACTGCTCATCTTATCCTCCAACATTTCTACAAAATCCAACGTTCTATTACAATTAAAGTATATCATGTATATATAACTAAAACAATTGAATCTCTTTGTATTTAATGAATTATTCATATTGAATACTCATTTCTAAAGCATTAGGAAATGTTTATTAACTATTCTTTATTTTCTTCTGCTTTAGTCGGTTTTTGCCAAACCATATAATCACATTCAGGATTATCAATACATCCATAATACCTACGTCCTTTTTTTGTCTTGCGGACAATAATATCTTTTCCACATTTCGGACATGGCATACCTATTTTTTCAAAAAAAGGCTTTGTATTTCTGCATTCTGGGAATCCAGGGCAAGCGAGAAATTTTCCGTGAGGACCATATTTATATACCATATTTCTTCCGCACACATCACAAACCTCATCAGAAACCTCATCTTTGATTTCTACTTTTGCTAGCTCTTGTTCTGCAATATCCACGGCTTGACTCAAGTCAGGGTAAAAGTTACGTATTACACTTTTCCACTTAACTTCTCCATCTTCTACTTTATCTAACAAACTTTCCATGGTAGCTGTAAAATTCACATCTACTATGGCTGAAAAATTTTCTGTCATCATTTTATTGACAACTTCACCTAATTCTGTAACATATAAATTTTTCTTTTCTTTGATCACATAGCGTCTTGCCATAATCGTTGTAATGGTTGGGGCGTATGTACTTGGTCGCCCTATCCCTAACTCTTCAAGAGCTTTTACTAAGGCAGCTTCTGTAAAGTGGGCTGGCGCCTGTGTAAAATGTTGCTCTCCAATCGTTTCTTCGCAGATCACTTCATCACCTACTTCTACTGATTTGGTAAGTTTAGCTTCAGGCTCTTCTTTCTCTTCATCCTGAGTGTAAACCTTCATAAAACCATCAAATAATTGCTTACTTGTGGCTACTGCAAAGCGATGTCTACCTGCACCTATTTGCACGGATGTTGTTTGAAATTTCGCCTGTTCCATCGTAGATGCTACAAAACGTCTCCAAATAAGCTGATACAATCGCCACAAATCCTTTTGTAACAATTCTTTCAATTCAATTGGTGTTTTGCTTACATCCGTTGGACGAATCGCTTCATGGGCATCTTGCGCTCCTTTGTTGTTCCCAGCATTCTTCTTTTCTCTTGATACATATTCTGTTCCATACATATTCTCAACAAAAGAATTCGCTTGCATAAGAGCCTCATCTGATATACGAGTTGAATCTGTACGTAGGTACGTAATAAGAGCCACAGTTCCCTGCCCTTTGATTTCCACTCCTTCATAGAGTTGCTGCGCTAGCCTCATGGTTTTTTGTGTTGAAAAATTTAATATCTTACTAGCTTCCTGTTGTAAGGTTGAGGTAGTAAATGGCAAAGGTGATTTTCTAATCCTTTCACCTCTTTTCACTTGTACTACTTCAAATTTGGCATCCTTAACCTCTTCTCGAATTTGTGCTACTTGTTCCTCTGTTTTTAACTCTACCTTTCTCTCTTCATCGCCATAATATTTTGCTATCACAGGTTTTTTCTCACCCTTTAACAAAACACTTGCCTCAAGAGACCAGTATTCTTCTGGAATAAATGCTTCGATCTGACTTTCTCTGTCACAAATAATTCGTAGTGCAACTGATTGCACCCTCCCTGCACTCAAGCCTCGCTTAATCTTCGCCCACAATAGTGGAGATATTTTGTATCCCACCATTCTATCTAAGCAGCGACGTGCTTGTTGTGCATCTACACGATGCATATCTATTTCGCGTGCGTTTTTCAACGACTCTTTAACAGCATTTTTTGTAATCTCATTAAAACTAATTCGATAAATCAATTTATCTTGTAACTTTAATGCATGATATAAATGCCATGAAATAGCTTCTCCTTCACGGTCGGGGTCAGTTGCGAGATATATCTTCTCAGCTTTTTTTACTTCTTTTCGTAAATTAGCCAGAATATCTCCCTTCCCTCTAATCGTAATATAATAGGGTTCATAATCATTTTCGATATCTATCCCCATCTTACTTTTAGGCAAGTCTCTTACGTGTCCATTACTGGCCACAACTTCATACTGACTTCCTAAGAATTTTTTAATTGTCTTTACCTTTGCAGGTGATTCCACAATTACTAAATATTTTGCCATTATTTACCCCTTTTTTAGATAGAAATCTAAATAAACCAAACACACTATACAACATATCGCCTTACTATGCAAGTAAAAATGTAAAAAAATGTCTGATTTCTTGTTTTTTTTAGTTAATTTTACGTATTATTGTATGAAAGTATATCCATTTCCATGGGAAAAGCATTTTCCCTCTAATTCTAGAATGGTAAGATATTGTACCAATTCTAGAATTGTTTTGTCACCACCTTGTAGGCGATATTTCACAAAGATTTCATCGATTGTAACATATTCGCCACCTCTAATTTGACTCATAAATCTTTCTAATTCTAGATATTCACTTGGTGTTTTCTTTACTAAATCAAGTTCCTTGATAAACTCATCAATGCTACATACAATTCTTGCTCCTTGGGCAATCAACTTATTGCATCCACCACTTAAGTCATCTGTAATTCTACCAGGAATCACAAACACTTCTTTCCCTTGCTCTAGTGCATAATCTACTGTAATCAAAGTCCCTGATTGTTCTCTTGCTTCTATTACTAATACTACATCTGCCAAACCACTAATCAATCGATTTCTTGGTGGGAAATTTCTTGCTAGAGGTGCTGTATTTGGAGGATAACTAGAAAGAATCCCTCCCTTTTGTATCATCCCTTGATACAAAGTTTCAAGTTCCCTCGGGTAACACACATCAACACCACTGCCTAAGACAGCAAAAGTACTACCGCCATAATCTAGAACTGCTTGCTGACAAATAGAATCAATCCCTCGCGCCATACCACTAATTACTTCTACCCCACCTTCTGCTAATTCCCTTGCTACCTTACGTGCTACTTCCTTTCCGTAACCCGAACAAGCTCTAGCGCCTATTACTGCTACACTTTTACTAGAGTCCTTTGGAAGTTCTCCCATAAAATATAAACCATAAGGCGGATCGGCTATTTGATGTAATTTCTTTGGAAAGCCCGTTTCATAATAAGAACGATAAAAAATGCCTTTTTGATCTAAGCACTCAGCAAATTTTTCTGGATTTCCGGCTCTAATTTCTTTCCATATATCATATTTCTTAATTCCGATTATATGCAAAAAATTTTCATCCAGTTTATGCCAAGCATATTCTAAAGTACCAAATTCTTTCCGTAATGTAAATAGTAAATTTTGTTTCCCCATAGAAAAGGGTTTTAATTTCGCTTGTAAATAAGCTCCATATATCGTTTCTTTGTCCCAATTTTCACCCATAAACACTCCTTCTCAACTAATGCGATAACACATAGCTTCTAGCAAATGCTTTACTCTAATATCTTCGCTAGGCTCTAAATCAGCTATGGTTCTAGCAACTTTCAAAATTTTGTAATACGCTCTAGCAGATAGTTCTAATTTCTGATATGCCTTTTCCATAAATGCAAGTTCTTCTTTCCCAAGCTTACAAAATTTTTTGATTGCTTTTTCATCTAGATTCGCATTAGTCTTATAAGAAAACAACTCATATCTTTTTCTTTGAATCTCACGTGCACCTTCGACACGACTCCGAATTTCTTCGCTGGATTCCTCTTTCTCCTGATGCAACAGTTGATCTAAAAGGATTGGATTTAACTTACAACTCATATCAATTCGATCAAAAATTGGCCCTGAAATACGCCTTTGATATTTATCCACATCATACTGCGTACAGTGGCATTTATTTTTATCAGGATAAAAACCACAAGGACACGGATTCATCGCTGCTACAAGCATAAAATCGGCTGGAAATTGATACTCACCACTGCTTCTTGTTATATTGATTTTCTTTTCCTCCATAGGTTTTCGCAAGGATTCAATTACGGAACGTTTAAATTCAGGAAATTCATCCAAAAACAACACTGATTTATGAGCTAGACTGATAGCGCCAGGTCGAGGTCTTATCCCTCCACCAAGCATTGCCTGAGCTGTAATCAAGTGATGTGGCATTTGAAACTCTCTTGTTTCACTTCCTTTTCCACTTATACTCATTATAGATAAAACTTCCAATTCTTCTTCCTTTGTTAAATTTGGCATAATACCTGGAATCCTTTTCGCTATCATAGTCTTTCCACTTCCTGGAGGCCCCACCATTAGGAAATGATGAAATCCTGCCACTGCTATTTCAGCTGCTCTTTTTGCTACAGCTTGCCCTGAAACATCTGCAAAATCAACATTACTTTCCTTTAAATTTAGGCATCTACTATAATTTATCCTCTTTTCACTTAAAGCTAGTTCCCCTAGGAGATATCTAGTTAACTGGCTTAAACTTTCCACACCAATTACTTTAATTTCCTCTAATAATAAAGCTTCCTCTAAGTTATCTTTTGGTACATAACAACGTAAATGCCCAAGCCTTTTTGCCTCACAAAGCATAGGTAAAACACCTCTTACTGGTTTAACACTTCCATCCAAACCCAACTCTCCAAGAAAGACTCCTTGGATTTCTTCTATTGGCAATATGGACATAGCTTGCAATATCCCAACTGCCATAGCTAAATCCATAGAAGTCCCTTCCTTTCTCCGATGTGCTGGTGCAAGATTAATCATAATTCTCTTAGGTTCTAATGGGTAACCACTGTTTTTGATTGCCTTTTTCACCCTCTCCTTTCCCTCTCTCACTTCACCACTCATATTACCTACCAAATCAAAATAAGGTAAACCAGCGCTCATATCGACTTCTACTTGTACCATTTCTGCCTCTAGCCCTCTTATAGAACTAGATAGTACCTTGACAAACATAATAAAAACCTCCTTTTTTTGTATTAAAAAACCTCTTTAGTAATTTCTTACTAAAAAGGTCCCTATACTTATATATTGATTTTAGAGGTCATTTGTCACAAAAATATTCGAAATAATTTTAGAAACATACAATAATGTATTAATTTCTCTCTCTGTCCAATGTTTTTCTCTCTCTCTAACTTCTATCTGAAACCATAATTCCTTTCCATTTTCACAATCTACTTTAATTGCTACAAAGGCTTGCATTCCACTATGAATCAAAGTGGTAAGTAATTCTGGTTCTTCAATTTTTGTTACAGATGAACAGTAATAAACACCATCCCCGTTCATCCTCTTTATTACTTCATCTTGCATCGAAGTTTTGTTCTCTATATATTCGATATGATACTTGTCAAATCCCATGCTTTCTTTGCAAGTTTGGAATATATTCTCTATCTTCTCCTGCCCTGTTTGTCCATTCATAAGCATAGAAAGAACTCTTGCCACTATTTGTGTATCAAAATAGCTATTAGCAATTCTTGCCGCATTATTCAAGGTGGTTTCGTCCTTCATGGTACCATCAAACAAGGAATCGCTGTAAATAGAATAACAATCTTTCCCTTTTAACTTGGATTGATATAAGGCTTTATCTGCAGAAGCATATAGGTCTTCATAACTTTCTCCTGCACTTGGATAACATGCAATTCCAATACTTCCTGAAATCTTATAATCTCCCTGTTCACCACTATAGGAGTTTTTAAATGCTTCTGAAATAGCAATGGCTCTTTCTTCGATCAATTTCTTGTCCTTGGTATTTTTCAAAAAGACAATAAATTCATCTCCGCCAAGTCTTCCAACCAAATCTTCTTCTCTGAAGTTTTGTTTTAATTTACTAGCTACTTCACTTAACACTTTATCTCCAAAAAAATGTCCCAAATTATCGTTGATTGCTTTAAAGTTGTCAATATCTACAATAAACAAAACATGTTCTTCATTTTCTTCTTGCTCTAAGGTATCCTTGATCATAGTTTCTGTTGTTACTTTATTATAGCATTTGGTTAGCAAGTCAATTTGAGACTTCTCCTCTAAGCGTTTCTTTTCTCCTACATCTAACACTTTACCTATGGTAAATACAGGATCCCTTTGTTCATTTAATATCGTTTTGTAAGCTATGCTACAAAATTTCAAACCGCCTTCAACTGTAATCAAGCGAAAATCTCTTGCTATAAAAAGCCCATCCTTCATACTAGAAGCTACAACATTCAAAGTGGTAACATCCTCTTCATAAATCTTCCCTTGGCTAACTAAATCATCTGGAAAAACTATTCTTTGGTTTTCTAAACCAAATTTCTCGCTTCCCTTTCCAAATATCTGTGCTACACTTGTCTTGTGATCTAGGGCAATAAACCATTCATCTGTCAATTCAGCAACTGCTTGAAACAAGAGCTTATCAGAAATCCTAGAAGCAAAATAATCATCAAATAAATCCTTTTCATCTGCCCCTACTGTAGATTCTCTTAAATCACGAATGAAGCAGGCAATCATAGGATTCTTAGATATCCTTACATCTGCCAATTTTGCGATGGTTACTTCCGTTGCAAGCTCTTCCCCTTGCATATTCACAAAGAGCCACTTAAACTGTGTATATCCACTATAGAAACTTGACTCTAAACATTCTCTAAAAAAGGCTTCACTCAATGTTCCGTTAGGCTGATATTCTGGGAGCATTTGAAAGAAATTTTCCTTAAGTTCTTCTAGTTCTTTTGTACCTAGTAAATGATTAGAAACATCATTACAAGCTAAAATGTCCAAGTTACTGTCCCAAATAATAGTAGCATAAGGAGAGGTATCTAACATCTTGTCGAAGTTAATATGTTGACTTTTTCTCTCCTTACTTTCTGCCTCTTCTTTACTAATGGATTGTACCGATATTAAAATATTTTCTTCACTTCCTGCCACATCACTCAACTTTGTTGCTTGAACTAGCACCTGAAGAGCTGTACCGTCATTATGATAAAAGGTACTCTCTTGTATGCTATGCAAATCCTCTTCTAGTTGAACTAAAGCTTCTCTGTATTCTGCCTTCTCCCTCAGTAAAGTAGCATGCAAGTAATTAAGTTCTTCTAGATTCTTCACTCCTAAAAGCTGACAGATTTCTTCGTTACACCTTTGAATATTACCTTGTTTATCTACGATAAGAAGGCTCATTGGAATTTTATCAAATAAATCCATTATCATTCTATTATCCATAGTGCCTCCTACTTTATTCTATATTCGAAGCCATAAAACTAAACAGCATCTGTGCCACATAATATGCACCGTTCAATTCCTTCTCACTCCATACCCTTGCTACTTCTTCATCCACCAATGCTATAACAACTGTTCCTACACCTTCTATGTGTTGTTGTAATTGCATGAAAGCCTTGGCTTCTTTTAGTTCACTTGTATATGCCACCTGATCAATTTCATCCCTGTCATTACTATAAGCTATCCCTTGCTCATTAGACATGGCTATTGCTTTTTCTAACTTCACTTCATCTGCTTGTTCTGTCGCTACAATTGGTAGTAAGAAATTATATCTTTCATCTAATTGGTACATGCACCAAGAACTCACCATAAGGTTCTTTCCTAGCAAACTTAAACAAGCACTTATCTTCTCTTCTTTGCTTAGACTAGAGCTAAGAACACCAAAGCTTGTCTTTAAAATATCTGCATCAAAGAAAGAACTAATGGAACGATTGGTGGTCTTCTTAACCTTCTTAACAATATGAGAAACCTTTGCTGATTCACTAGCAAAAGAATAACAATCTTTCCCCTTTTCTTTGGATACATAAAGCGCTCTATCTGCTGCCTTGTATAATTCCTGATAGCTTCTTCCATCAGGCCCACAGATAGCGATCCCTATACTTCCTGATATCTTATAGTCGCCTTTTTCCCCTGAGTAAGTGTTCTTAAATGCGTTCGAAATCCTCTGCGCACATAAATCAATTACTTCTAAACTCTTACTTTGATTCATAAATACTACAAACTCATCTCCACCTAAACGCCCTATGATATCATACGAACGAAAACATTTCTTTAAATTTGCTGAAACATCTTGCAATACCTTATCTCCAAACTGATGCCCTAAATTGTCATTGATTGCTTTAAAATCATCAATATCGATGATATATAGGGCATGATTCCCTTCGCTCTCTTCTTGAATACATTTATCAATCAATGCCTCTGTCGTTACTTTATTATAGCAACCTGTAAGTAGATCAGTTTGTGCTTTTTTCTCTAATAATTTCTGTTCATTTACATTAATACATTTACCAATGATAAATCTAGATTTCTTATCCTCATTCATCACTTTATAGATTATGTTATAATAATTGGCTTCTCCATCTGTATGATTAAATCTCATACAATAAGTTCTAACAAAGCCCTCTCTCATAGATTCTACCATTGTTTGGAACAAATCTTGGTCTTCTTCATGCAAAACACCTTCTGATATTAAATCATCAGGAAATTGCATCTTCCCTTCTTCAATTCCAACAATCTGTTTTCTATTCCCATAAAACTTAATGCTAGACTCCTTCAAATCCACTAAGAAAAACCATTCATCGGATAATTCAGTCATGGTTTTAAACAAAATCTTATCTGTGATTTGAGTGTGAAAGAAATCTTCAAAGAATTCATCTAGTACATTTCC
>CAYJHO010000083.1:0-215 GCA_964369945.1 uncultured Lachnospiraceae bacterium | reverse complement strand
AACTATAAATTCATCCTTCACTTCATTGTGTATACGAATCATTGAAATTTCTACTGGTAACTCTTCTCCTGTAGATTCTAAATGAAGCCATTTAAATTTAGCAAATCCTGTTTCCATACTTTGCTTTAGGTAAGCCTCAAAGATTTCTTTACTTTCCATTTGATTCGGTTGAAACTGTGGTGAAAAGTTATAAAAACGATCTTTTAATTCTTGCT
>CAYJHO010000082.1:0-9876 GCA_964369945.1 uncultured Lachnospiraceae bacterium | reverse complement strand
TGTACAAAGGGGATATGTTCAACCCTATTATCACTGTATTTCAAATCTAAAATAAAAGAAATATTATCCAATCCTCCTTGGATTACCAACTCTATAATTTCTTCCTCTGTATAGTGTGTGCTCCCATCTACTATTACCTTCGTAATGGTAAACAGTTGGTAAAGAATTCCTCCAATTAGGAGCAACACAGCTATACTAATTCCTGCAATCAAGGCAGCTATTTTTCGTCTTCTTTTCTTCCTCTGTAATACTCTACTATTCACCGAATATCCTTGCTCCTAATTCTGTTAAATCTCTACATATGTTCTCATAACCCCTATAGATAAATCCATAGTTTTCAATATAGGTAACTCCCTTAGCCATCAATCCTGCTATCACTAAGGCCGCACCACCTCTTAACTCAGCAGCTCTCACGGTAGCACCTTCTAAATATTCCACCCCTTCTACTAGGGCCATATTATCCACAAGCTCTACCTCTGCCCCCATACGTTTGATATCTTCTACGATTCGAAACCGATTCGAAAAAATCATTTCCCTTATCCCACTCTTACCATCTGCTGTTGCTAATACGGCTAATAGGGGGGATTGCAAATCCGTTGGAAATCCTGGATAGACTGCTGTTTCTATACAGTCTATGGCTTTGGTTCTTTCATTGGCCGATAAATAGATCCCCTCTTCTGAACAAAAGACACAGGCTCCTAAGTCTCTAAGCACTTTAATAACTGACTCCATATGCTCTACTGGTGCTCCTTCTAAGAGCACATTTCCTTTGGTTGCCACACAAGCTAGGGCATAGGTTCCTGCTACAATTCTATCACCAGGTAAGCTTATACTTGCACTACCAAGACTAGTAACGCCTTCAATAGATATCTTAGCTTCTGTCACCAAAATATGAGCCCCTGCGGCTTGCAAAAATTCGCATAATACTTCTATTTCTGGTTCTCTTGCATAATTTGTAATAGTGGTAGTTCCCTTGGCCAAAACTGCTGCCATAATCAAATTCTCTGTCACCCCTACACTGGGAAACTCCAACACGTGATCACATGCTACTAAATTCTCACATTTAGCAATCAATCTTTCTCCATCTTCACAGAAAATGGCTCCCATTTTGTGTAAGTGATATATATGCCAATTTACCGGCCTTTCTCCGATCACACAACCTCCTGGATAGGACATGTCAATTTGACCAAATCTAGAAAGCATCGCTCCTGCAAGAAAGATACTTGCTCTCATAGACTCTTGTTCTTTCCCAATCATAGGGGCTGGTAGCAGGTGATAGGTATCTAGGAACAAACTTCGTCCCTTCCAATGCGCCTTTACCCCTTGAGAACGCAATAAATCCAACATATGAAACACATCTGCTATCTTGGGACAGTTTTTTATCTCCTGAATCCCTTTTGTCATCAGTGTGGCCGCTAGTATTGGTAGACTAGCATTCTTAGAACCTTGAATTCTGACTTGCCCCTTTAGGGGGATTCCACCTCTAATAAATATTTGTTTCAAGACATCACCTAAAATAAAGACACTTATTGCATTATATGCATAAAATCATAAAAGATGACAACTTTTTATCAGACTCTTACTTTAATCGATCTTGCCACACTCATTACGAGTCCCATTTCAACCATTAGAAAACAAGCACTAGTCCCCCCGTAACTAATAAATGGAAGAGAAATCCCTGTATTTGGAATGGTATTTGTCACGACTGCAATATTCAATATAACCTGAATCGCAATATGTCCAATGACTCCTACCACAATCATACCGCCTTGAATATCTGGCGCGTGAGTCGCAATAATAACCATACGCCAAATAAGAATAATAAACATTAATATAACAGAAATCCCACCAAATAAGCCTAATTCTTCACATATGATGGAGAAAATCATGTCATTTTGTGCCTCTGGTAAAAAGCTTAGCTTTTGTATACTCTGGCCTAAGCCCTTTCCCCAAATCCCTCCAGAACCAATGGCATAAAGGGATTGTAAGGTCTGAAACCCTGTATCTGAAGCATAGGACTCCAAATCTAACCAAGCTAAAATCCTCTCACTTCGAAATCCGCCATCTGTAGATGCTGAATTAACAATATACCAAACAACAGCTGCCGCAGCACTTAAACCGCTCAACCCGATGATGACATATTTCTTATAATCCTTACTCGCCACAAAAATCATACAGACAGCAATGGCTGCAATAATGATAGCAGAACTTAAGTTATCTGTTACTGTTAAAACCAAAAAGCAAATTGGCATAGAGAGCAAAAGCATCCTAATAAAAGTCTTAAAACTATTCACTTCTTTTCTATGTACATGCACATAACTAGCTAAAAATATAATGATACCCAATTTAATTGGCTCTGCTGCTTGAAAGGTAATAGGACCAAATTTAATCCATCTAGTAGCACCATTAGCTGTATGCCCAAAGGGAATAATCAAAGCTACCATCAAGTAGCACAGTACGTAGGGAATCCACCCCAACTTAAGATACCATTGATAAGGAACTCGGTATACTACTAGCATCCCTGCAAAACCGATCGCCACTGCCGTTGCTTGACTGGTTAAATAGTGAGTAGGATCTCCATACATTTGCATGGCTTCATAGTAACTTGCGGAATACACCATAACTAAACCAAAGCCAACCAAGAAAATTAGCACAAACAAAAAGGTATAGTCAAAATAACTTTTCTCTATCATTCTTTTCTTTGGTCGGTTCATCTCCTGCATTCTTTGATTACTTTGCTTCTTTGGAAATCTGCTAATATTATTTCTAGCCTTTGCTTGTGTGCTCCGCCTTTTATCGCCATTTCTATTTGTGTGCTGATTCTTCACTCTATCCAAACTACTTACACCTACTCTCTACCCTAAACTACTTTACTTTGTTTGCTACATACTCCTCCTTACTATAAGGCAGCAATAGCCACCAAGCAAAGAAGTGCTGTTACAGTAGTAAACACTGCTACTACCTTTGTCTCACTCCATCCACATAATTCAAAATGATGATGAATGGGTGCCATTTTGAAAAAACGCTTCCCTTTTGTTACCTTAAAGTAACTCACCTGAATCATAACACTAATTACTTCAATCATATAAATAAATGCGATAATTGGAATAAATAGCTGCAAGCCCATAGCATAGGCTGAAGCTGCTACAAAACCGCCAAGTGCCAAGGAGCCAGTATCACCCATAAATACACTTGCTGGGTGTACATTAAACATCAAAAACCCTAATAATCCGCCCACTACTGCACAGGCAATAGGTTCAATTCCTGCCCCCATTCCTATGGAAACTACTGCAAAAAAAGTGGCAATCATTATCGTTACGCTAGACTCTTGCCCATCAATTCCATCCGTAAAATTAGAGCCATTTACGGTGCTAATTACAATAAAGAACATAATTGGAATATTAAACCATCCAAAATCTAATACCAAATCAGTAAAAGGAACCTTCATTGCCATTGAAATATCCGATACTGCAGAATAATAATAGGCAAGTATCCCAGTTACGATCATTTGACCTAACATCTTTTGACCTGAACTTAGCCCCATAGAACGCTTTAACACTACCTTGATATAATCATCCAAAAAACCAATCAAGCCAAAGCCTAAGGTGGCAAACAAAATGGGAACAACTGCTTCATATTCCTTGATATAAAATAGGGAGACTAGGGTAATACTAAGCAAGAAAATAATCCCCCCCATAGTAGGAGTTCCATTCTTCTTCAAATGACTCTGCGGCCCATCGTCTCTCACGGTTTGACCAAACTTCAATCTTCTTAAATAAGGTATAATAATCGGTCCTAACACTACCGTAATCAAAAAGGTAATCACCACTGGTAAGATGGAAGGCCCCCATAATTTTTCTAACATAACTCGTCTCCTTTTGCTCTCTTATTGTATCTTATTATAGTCCTTTTCCTCTAAATAGGGAAGAATATTCTCAAAAAGTTGTCTTACAATGGGTGCTGCAATTTGCCCACCATAATAGACTCCCTGTGGATGTGTAATAATAGCTAATGCTATGACTTCTGGATCTTGTGCTGGTGCAAATCCAATAAAGGAAGAGATGTACTTTCCATTTCCTCTTGGTAAGGTTTGGCTAGTCGCAGTTTTGCCACCAATCGAAAACCCTTCTACTGCTGCGTTTTTACCTGAGCCTTCACTGACTACTAATTCTAATAAATCCTTCATAGTCTCTGAAGTTTCTTCCATTATAATATCCTCTATCACCTCATAGGAAAATACAATTTCTTCCCCATTGCCTGATGCCCCACTTCCAAAGTGAGGTGTGACCCTAGTACCTCCATTGATAATCGAAGATACACTTGTTAAAAGCTGAATCGGTGTAATTTGAAAGGACTGCCCAAAGGACATCGTCGCTAATTCCACTTCTCCCATATCTTCTTCTT
Organism: uncultured Lachnospiraceae bacterium; assembly: GCA_964369945.1. Lineage (GTDB taxonomy): Bacteria > Bacillota > Clostridia > Lachnospirales > Lachnospiraceae > RGIG6307. Next base: position 5,472 of record CAYJHO010000082.1, on the reverse strand, counting down.
GATGGACAATGGTTCCGGATTCTCCCGGTAGGTCAATCCCGGTCTTTTCATCCAATAAAAATTGTTGAAAATATCCATAAAAATTATCCACTCCTAGTCGCAAACCCAAACTGATAAACACTGGATTACAACTTGTCATGATTCCATCCACAAAACTATGGGTACCATGTCCCTCTGTTTCATGGCAACTAATCCTTCGATCTCCCACCATAATATATCCTGGACAGTGAAAGCTATCATCTAAGCTAACTACCCCTTCTTCTAAGGCTGCTGCCGCTGTCAAAATTTTAAAGGTAGAACCTGGTTCATAGCTATCATTAATGGCTGGATTTCTCCACATCTGATTTAGATATTCTACACTACTTTCTACTACGCTTCCTTCTTCTAGTCCTTCACTTAATTTCTCTGTCCACAGTTCTGTTAATTCATATGGTTCATTTAAATTAAACTCTGGTACACTAACACAGGCTAACATTTCCCCATTGTTGGGATCCATGACTAGTACCATTACCCCTGCTGCCTCTTTTGTTTCATAGGCTTGTAATGCTAACTGGGTGGCATAATTTTGAATATTGATATCTAGGGTGGTTGTAATATCCATACCTGCTACAGGTTCTTCCCTGCGCTCCCCTTCTTCTTGTAGTTCCATTCCAACTGCATCTGTCATCGTAAGTATTTTACCAGGTTCCCCAGCTAGATATTCTTCGTACTCTACTTCTAATCCAAGAATGCCTTGATTATCGGCTCCGGTAAAACCTAATACCTTAGATGCTAGTTCATCAAAAGGATAGGAGCGCTTATAGTCTTCATCTACCTTAACCCCTGGCATGTCTAGGGCTCTAATTTGATCTCCCAATTCAATGGGAACATTGCTTAAAATCTTTTCTCTTGCAGAATAGTTACTTACCTTCTCTCTCACATAGTCTTCCGACAATCCTAGTATCTCTACGAGCATCTGGATGACTGCCTCTGGATCGAGGATTTGAGAATAAATAACAGAAATGGTACATACCGAAATATTATCCGCTAGAACCACCCCGTTTCGATCTAAGATTTTCCCTCTTGCTGCTTTAATTTCACGTTCTCTTTCGTGTAAATTGGTTGCTAATTCTGTGTAATACTCTCCTTGTGCAAGCATAATATAAACTAATCGAAAAAATAAGGCAATCAAGGCAATCACACAAAGCAAACCAAGACAGAGAACCTTCCCTTTTTGGTAATTGCGTACAAACATAAAAAACCTCAATAATAGTGTTACTATAGTTTATTACGAGATTTCTTATGTTATTCAGTATTTTATTAATCTTCTGGTTCTTCTTCCGGTTCTTCTTCTGGTTTCTCATCCGAATCAGACGAATCATCAGATACTAAATCATCCCACTCATTATCTTGAGAAATCTCTGTCCAGTCTTCACTAGTATCTGCATCTCTTTTCTCTTGGTAACTTTGAATGACTGCATTTTGTCTCTCTTCTAACTCGATTACCTCTTCTTCTGATAACTCCTCTGTCATAAAGATATTCATATAAGGAAGTACATCCGTCAAAATATCTCTCGTAAGCCAGCATGCGTATTTTGATCCATATGCTTGATTGTCAATATTCGGTCTATCTATGACAACATAAATAGCGATTTGAGGATCATCTGCTGGGGCAAAGCCCATAAAGGATGCTACATATTCCCCATTCCCTCTAGGTAGGGTTTCTGAAGTAGCCGTTTTTCCACCTATAGCATAACCTGCTGGTCTAGCCTTCTCACCACTACCATCGATTACGGTATTATTACAAAATTCCACTATCTTTTCACTCGTGGTAGCTGAAATTGTTTGCTTTACTAGCTTAGGCTCTATATTTTCTACCACTTCTCCAGTCGGGCTCAATACTTGCCTTACTACCTGTGGTTCATACAAATAACCGCCGTTAATTAAAGAAGAAAAACTAGAAATTACTTGAATCATCGTTGTTTGAAACCCTTGGCCAAAGGAATCCGTTGCCAACTCTTGTGGCCCCATAACTTCCTCTGTATGAATCAAAGAAGCAGTTCTTGCCTCTCCAGCTAAATCCACGTTACTCTTTAAGCCAAAACCAAACACGTTTTGGAATTGAGAAAAGGTTTCTATCCCAAGATCTGCGGATATATCCATCATAACTACGTTGCAAGAATATTGAATTCCTTGTGATAAGGTAATTGCTCCATGCCCACTCCGCTCAACGCAATGGATATTTTTACCTGCTACATGAGTAAATCCAGTACATTCGTATACCTCATTCCCCGTTAAATCTCCTACTTCTAGCCCCATAGCTGTGGTAAATGGCTTCGCTACCGAACCTGGTTCATACGTATCTGTTACCGTAAAATTTCTCCAAATAGAATTTAATTCTGTAAAGTAAGCTTCGTTATCTTGCTCTAATCTTGCAATTTCCTCTTCTGTAAAATAGGCAGATAAATCATAGGGATCATTGGGATTAAATGGCGTATTCGTAGCCATAGCTAGTACAGCTCCCGAGTGAATATCCATCACAATAACTCCCAGATTTTGAGCCCCTGGACCATCGGTATAATTATTCTCCATATCATCCATAAAACGAGTGATTTCCCGTTCTACAATAGACTGAATATTAAAATCTATATTGGTTACAATAGAATTCCCATCGGTGGCTGGCTTCGTGGTTCTAGTCAATGAATTTTCTTCATCCAAATAGCCATACTCTCTTCCGTTGGTACCATTCAATACATCATTATAATACTCTTCTAAACCAAACATTCCATTGTTGTCATTCCCAGTAAATCCTAAGACTTCACTAGCAACGGTATCGTATGGATATACCCTTGTATATTCTTCTTCAAACCAAATTCCTTTAATTAAATTTCCTGGGTTTTTCTCACCACTGGCGCTATAAGCTGCTGCCTGTTCCTCGTTATACTGTTCTACATAGGCTTCATAGGCTGCCTTTGTATCATAATCTATTTGTTTGATGACACGATAATATTTTGAGTCTTCATTGCTTGCCACATACTCTCTAACAGCATCCATATCTACATCGAAGCAAAGTTCAATTGCCTGTAAGGTGGGACCAAAAAACGCTTCGTCAGATAACATCATATCTACATCTAAAATGACATTATAAACCTTTTGACTCATAGCCAAGGTGGTTAAATTGGTATCTAGAATTTCTCCTCTTTTATATGGCAAAGTTACAGAATCATAGCTTTGCTGTGACAATATTTGCTGGGTATACTGATCTTCACTCGTTGCAGTAATATAAATCAGTCTTCCTGTCAGTCCTCCCACGGCACACAACGAAATAGTGCAAAAGACCACCAGTTTCGTTCTCATATAAGACCGAAACTGTGGGGGTTTCTTTTGCACTCTCTTTGCTTTATTATCGGTTACATTTTGTTTACGTCTCATAATACCCTCTTTCTGTAAACTTAGTCTCCTATAACAATTCTCTGTTCTACATAGTCGTCAATTTGTGATTCAAAGGTAACGATTTGCTCTTCTGTTGCATAAACCATTCCTAAATCCATAATTGCTATTTCTCTAATTTCTTCTAAATCTACTCTTCCAATTATTTGTGAATAATACTCTTCATTTTCTTCTGCCAAGGTAGAAATACTTGACTCTACCTGATTGACTTCCTTCTCTATTACTAGTAAGTCGGAACGTATTGAGAGATATTCTATAATCATCATACACAAAATTCCGAATGCTGCCAACATAATAATGGCAGAGGTAATGCTAATCCCACTTCGTTTTACAACTTCTCTTTGCGGCCTTGTACTTGGTCGCTCTCTTGGTGTTACTCTTGGAGATGCTTGCCTTTTTCTCACTGCACTACCAGTGATATATGCGTTGCTTTGGTATGATTCACTTTTCTTTTGTACAGTTTGATGATTTCTGCTTGCCATTTCTCTCTCCTTTAACTTTTTTCAAACACTCTTAACTTCGCGCTCTTACTTCTCTTATTTTCTTCTAGCTCTTGCTCGGAAGGTAAGATTGGTTTCTTAGTAACCACCGTTCCACTAGGTATATTCCCACAGGTACAAACAGGGAAACTTGGTGGACAGGTACAAGGATTTTCCATCTCCTTGAATAGCTTCTTAACAATTCTATCTTCTAGGGAATGAAAGGTTATAATACAAAACCTTCCTCCCGGATTTAGCATTTCTATAAAACCTTCTAGGGAGTCTTTTAAAACATCTAGTTCATGATTGCACTCTATTCTAAGTGCTTGGAATGTCTTCTTAGAGGGATGTCCATTCATTCTCATCTTCGCAGGTATCGCCGCTTTGATAATTTCATTTAATTGCCCTGTGGTTTCTATACTTCCTTTAGCTCTTGCATTCACAATATGCTTTGCAATATTTTTCGCAAATTTATCTTCTCCATAGTCACGAATAATTCGAAACAACTCCATCTCTCCGTATTCGTTTACAATTTCCTTTGCGGATAAAATCTGCCTATCATCCATCCTCATATCTAAATCAGTATCATATTTGTAAGAAAAGCCTCTTTCAATGGTATCAATTTGATAAGAGGAGACTCCTAAATCTAATACAATTCCATCTAACTTCTCTATTCCAATTTCCTTTAACTTCTCTCTTGCATGACAATAATTACTACGAATAATCGTCACTTTATCTTGGTATGGCTCTAGTCTCTTAGTAGCAAATGCTATGGCATCACCATCTTGGTCTATCCCATAAAACCTACCACCTTCTCCCAATAATGCACATACTCTTGAAGCATGTCCTGCTCCACCAAGGGTTCCATCCATATAGGAGCCATCTTGTTTTACATTTAAATGTTCTATTGTTTCTTCTAACAATACTGAATAATGATTAAACTCCATACTTTCCCTTTCTTATAATCGCATGCCAATGCTATCTAGATAATCCATCATCTCCCCGATGTCATCGTCACTATTCATAGCAATCCAATTTTCTTTGTTCCAAATTTCTATACTACGTCCACAGCCAACTAATACTACATCTTTCTCTAGTTTGGCATATTCACGTAAATTCCCAGGGATCAAAAATCTCCCCTGCTTGTCCACTTCACCTGCAGCTGCGCCTGATAAAAAGAAACGTACTGCTTTTCTTGCATCTCTATTCGTTCTGCTTAGTCCTGTAATGGCGTTTTCAAAGTTAGTCCACTCTTCTTTGTCGTACACTAAGAGACAGCCGTCTTCTCCTTTTGTCATCATAAACTCGTCGCCTAGTGCTTCACGAAGTTTAGAAGGAAGAATCAGTCTGCCTTTGGGATCGATATTATGGTTATACTCTCCTATATACATACTGAATCACCAACCAATCTTTCACAATGGAACCACTTTTCACCACTTTCCACCATTTTCTTACCACTTAGTTACACTTTACTAGAATTTTGTGAATTAATCAAGTAGTTTTTACTTGATTTTAAAGATTTTCTTAATATAATCTTAACAAGTAACAAAAAAAGCTGTTACCT
>CAYJHO010000081.1:0-10012 GCA_964369945.1 uncultured Lachnospiraceae bacterium | reverse complement strand
GACAGGCCTTAGGAGTAGATTCTCTTTTAATCACTCAAGTATTACAAAAAGTAAAGCTAGGAAAAGATCTGCCTACTATACAAGAAGCTCTTGGGGTGAAAGAAGAACAAGTAGAGAGAATATATGAATATATTCAGAAGCATCAAGAAACAGAGATAGAGAAAATACGCGAAGGCTTATTGAAATTAGAAAAATAAGAAGAAAGCTTGTGAATGCATGGCTTGTATGGTATAGTAAAAACGCTCAATTAGAAAAAGTAATGAGGAGAAAAAATCATGATGATAAGACTTAGAAATTATCCCTTGAGTGTGAAACTTACACTACAAAATAATGGACTCGTAATAGGAAATATATTTGTTTCCTTTGCTGTGTGCATTGCATTTATTATGTTGTTTGGAGGTCCTGGTCTAGATATGAATGCTATGAGTGCAGCCATTATCTTTGGGGTACCAATTGTTGTATTTATTGTACTACATATCCTCATCAATAAACATACCGATCAAAAATATAACATCATAATGGAAGACTATAAGAAACTTTGTAGTAAACTAATTCATCAAGATACAGAATTAGTAAAAGATAAGGAATTGATGTATCCAGCAGAAATTACCTTTAGAAGATTGGCAACAAAGGAAAGTAAATTTGGAAAACAAAAGTATATTATTAATGGAACTGAGTATGTATTGAAAAATGGTGAAACCATTCAATTTACTACAAATAGAGCATTGAACTCTATTCAAGCCAAAAGTCTTGGTGGTGACAATACCTTGTATTTTACGGTAGATGAACAAGAGAAGATGACAATTGAATATGCACTATTATATTTGAAAAACGTAGAACGTAATTCGTAAATAAAAGCAAACTGCCATAAGTACAACCTAGTGTTGGCGTGGCAGTTATTTTTTTCAGAAAAAGGGAGGCACTATGAAATTTAGAGACAAGGGTTTAGAGGCTTGGGAAGCCAATGCAAAGTTTTGGGATGAACAAATGGGAGAGGAGTCTAATTTCTTTCATCGAGATTTAGTGAGGCCAAGTGTGGATAAGTTGTTAGATGTAAATCCTGGAGATTTTGTCTTGGATATTGCTTGTGGAAATGGTAATTATTCAGCTTACTTAGCGAACAAAGGTGCCAAGGTGCTAGCCTTTGATTATAGTAAGGAAATGATAGCATTAGCTAAGAAAAGACGAGCTGCAGTATTAGATCGGGTATCTTTTCAAGTATGCGATGCAACAGATTTAAAAGCTTTACTTGCATTAAAACAAGAGAGATTATTTCATAAAGCAGTATCAAATATGGCGATTATGGATATTTCTGATATAGAGCCATTATTTGAGGCGGTCTATGCGCTGTTAGAGGATGGAGGGAGCTTTGTTTTTGCCACACACCATCCATGTTTTACCTATGAAAATGGTGATTATTTTACAAGCTGCGTGAACAAAGGGGTAGCGATAGAAGGTCAACCCCTGTTGCAAAACTATTATCATAGATCCATAAGTGATATATTACAATTGGCATTTCAAATGGGATATCAAATGGATGGTTTTTATGAGGTTCCTTTTCCAAAAGAAAATGTTCCTATTATCATGATAGTTAGATTGCGAAAATAGAAAATACATGATATAATCTAGACAATAAAAAGGTTTTTATTGCCGAAAATAAAGGAGATTATCATGATTACAATCACAAGAGTGAAAGCCATTCTTACAGCACCAGAAAATATCAATTTAATCGTAGTAAAAGTAGAAACGAGTGAACCAGGGCTCTATGGCTTAGGTTGTGCAACCTTTGCTTATAGAGAATTAGCAGTAAAAAGTGTAATTGAAGATTATTTTGATCCACTACTAAGAGGAAGAAATGTAGCAGACATTGAAGAATTGTGGCAATTGATGAATAATAATTCTTATTGGAGAAATGGACCTATTACAAATAATGCTATTTCAGGAGTGGATATGGCATTGTGGGATATTAAAGGAAAGCTAGCTAATATGCCAGTATATGACTTGCTTGGAGGAAAGAGTCGTGAAGGCGCAGCGGTATATATGCATGCAGATGGAACAACACTAGAAGAGATAGGAGATAAGATTCAAAATTATATTGATCAAGGATTGAACCATGTACGTATCCAATGGGGGCTATATGGTGGGAAAGCGGTAGAGATGAATCATCCAGTAGGAGCCAAAGAAGGAACTTACTATGCACCAGATCAATATATGTTAAAGACCGTAGAACTATTTGAGTACGTGCGAGAGCGTTTTGGCTATGGAGTTCATTTCTTACATGATGTTCACGAGAGACTATCCCCAATTGATGGGATTAATCTAGCAAAGAGATTAGAAAAGTATGACTTATTCTTCTTAGAAGATGTATTCTCACCAGAACAAAGTGAATGGCTAAAGATGCTAAGAAATCAATGCAGTACTCCAATTGGAATTGGAGAGCTTTATAATAATCCAAAAGAATGGGACTATCTCATCTGTAATCGTTTGATTGATTTCATTCGCATTCATGTAAGTCAAATAGGGGGTATTACAGCAGCTAGAAAGTTGGCAATCTTTGGAGAACACTTTGGTATTAGAACTGCTTGGCATGGACCTGGGGATGTATCGCCAGTAGGTCATAGTGCAAATGTTCAATTATCTATCGTTGCCAAAAACTTTGGAATTCAAGAGTGGACAGGATTTAGCGACTTGACAAAAGAGATGTTCCCTGGATGTCCAGAGTTGAGAAATGGCTACGCTTATGCCAATACGAAACCAGGTTTAGGCATTGATATTAATGAAGCATTAGCAGCAAAATATCCAATCACCACAAGAGTAACAGAGTGGACACAATCTAGAATTATAGATGGAACTTTGAATACACCTTAAGGAAAAGTTAAATTTACAAGTTCACGAACAAATGATAAAATAAAGTATATGATTGTATTTAGGAGGTAAGGGTTAATGAAAGTAATTGGAATTAACGGAAGTGCAAAGAAAGACGGGAACACCTATAAGTCTTTAAGCATCATGGCAGATATCTTAAAAGAACATGGAATTGATATGGAAATCATTCAAGTGGGTTCTATGAGAATGGGCGGATGCATTGCCTGTAATGCCTGTTCGAAAGTAAAGAATGGAACCTGTCCTGCTTATCAAGATGGACTTGGTGAAATTCTACAAAAGGCAAAAGAGGCAGATGGAATCCTGCTAGGATCTCCTGTATATTATGCTGGAGTTGCTGGTGGAATGAAAAGCTTTCTAGATCGTTTCTTTATGGTAAATGGAGTGAATGGAAACTTCCTTCGCCACAAAGTTGGGGCATCTATTGCAGCAGTTCGTAGAAGTGGTGGGATCCAAGCCGTAGACGAAATGAATAAGTATATACAATATTCAGAAATGTTTATGCCAACTTCAAATTATTGGACTGTGATCCATGGAAATCAACCAGGAGAAGTGCATGAGGATGCAGAAGGCGTTCAAATTCTTGAAGTGCTAGCAGAGAACATGGCATGGCTTATGAAAGTAATACAACAGAGCAACCTAGAGAAACCAGAAAAAGCCAAGAAAACATGGACTAGTTTTGTACGATAAGAGGAAGTCATGAGAAAAAGAATTCTAGTAGTAGAAGATGATCAAACTTTAAACGATACTCTTTGTTTTCATTTGAGAAAGCAGAACTATAGTGTAGATTCCGTTGGGTCAGTTAAGGGTATGGAAAAACAGTATGGAATACGATATGATTTAGCCATATTAGATATCGATTTGCCAGATGGGAATGGTTATGAAATCTGTAAGGAATTAAAGGAACTATATCCAGAAACTGCAGTTATTTTTTTGACGGTACACGATTTAGAAAAGGACTTTTTAAAAGGCTATGAAGTGGGGGCTAGTGATTATATCACCAAGCCCTTTTCAATACAGATTTTATTAAGTAAAATGAAAGCCTTATTTTTACTCGTGGCGCCAGGGCAAAATGGCATATATCAAGACGTATCTTTAACCATTGATTTTCAGAAATATTCTTGTAGCTATTTAGGTAAAGACATAGCCTTGACTCCGATGGAATATAGGTTGTTAGAAGTGCTAATCAAACACAGTGGTCAAGTGTTAAGTAGAGGGCAATTGCTACAATGGTTGTGGGATGATGAAGGGTATTTTGTAGATGAGCATGCATTAACGGCAGCAATTAGTAGATTAAGAAAGAAAATTGAATTAGAGCAAATTTATATCAAAACCATATATGGGATTGGATATGTTTGGCAAGGAGGCAAGTTATGATCGTGATAGGAGGAATACTTGTCTTTTTGTTATGTATTTTTTTACTGATAGTACAGAGGTATTATTATAAAAACAAAATACGCCAGTTTGTAAAAGAAGCGAATTACAAAATGAACCTAATATTAGACCCTATAGATTATGAGAAAAGGGAATTAGAAGCAGTACCTTATACGGAAGAAGAATTTCAAAAACTCCATTTTACGATCCTTAGGATGGACGAGGTATTACGTGCAGAAAGAGGAAGGCTTCGTGCAGATAAAAGAGACTTAGAATCCTTGATTTCTGATGTGGCACATCAAATAAAAACCCCAATGGGGAATCTAAAACTATTAGCAGAGACCTTACTGCTGCCAGATTTAGAAGAGGAAGAGAAAGACAAGTTTCTAACAAGCAATAGGCAACAACTTCTAAAACTAGAATTTATTATCGATGCTTTAGTGAAATCCTCTAGATTAGAAGTAGGCTTAATACAATTGGATTGTAACAATATATTTGTAAAAGATTTAATGTCTGAGGTAATAACCCTTGTGTTACCTCAATTACAAAGAAAACAGCAAGAGATATCTCTTGTTTGCGAGGAATCTGCAGAAATTTATGCAGACAAAAAGTGGATGAGGGAATGTATTTATAATATTGTGGACAATGCTGCAAAATACAGTTTTGATGGTGGAAAGATAGAAATAGAAGTGATACAAACAGAATTGTATACCAGAATTCAAGTGAGGGACTATGGAATAGGCGTATCAGAGGTGGATTATGGTAAACTTTTTCAACGTTTTTATCGTGGCAATATGTCAGGAGAAGTGGAAGGGATTGGAATAGGACTTTTCCTAGCTAGAGAAATTGTAGAATATCATGGAGGTTCTATTGGTATCAAAAAGTGCCAAGTAGGAAGTATTTTTTATCTTGATTTACCTGTGAGATTTGAATGAGATTTGGGTGATAGGATAGGCTTATCTTATAAGAAATCAAAGAAGGGATAGGGAATCATGAAAATTGTAAAAGCAAGAGGTTTAAAGAAATATTATGGAGAACAAGAGGCACTAGTAAAAGCGCTAGATGGTGTAGATTTAGAAATCGAACAGGGGGAATTCTTAGCAATTGTAGGAACTTCTGGGAGTGGAAAATCTACCTTGTTACATATGCTAGGAGGTTTAGACATACCAAGTGATGGGAGTGTTATGATCCGAGATCAAGATATATCTAAGATGAATGCGGAAGAGTTAACGATATTTAGAAGAAGAAATATTGGCTTTATCTTTCAGGATTATAATTTAGTTCCTATGCTCAATGTCTATGAAAATATCGTATTGCCATTGCGCTTAGATGGGGCTAAGATTGATCAGAAGTTTATAGATCGCATATTGGATGCTTTGCAGATCAAAGAAAAGTGCAAGTCTATGCCTGCACAATTATCAGGAGGCCAACAACAAAGAGTAGCAATCGCTAGGGCACTAGCCATAAAACCTGCCATTATACTAGCGGATGAACCTACGGGGAATCTAGATAGCAAAACTAGTAACGATGTGGTCTATCTATTAAAGCGTACTGCAAAGCAGTTTCATCAAACCTTAGTGATGATTACCCATAATCCTGAAATTGCTTGTCTTTTAGATCGCATTATCCGTATAGAAGACGGAAAGATTGGAGGCAAAGGAGATGTTTAATCAACTAGCCAAAGCAAGCATACGATATGAGAAACTTAGAACCTTATTTATTCTGGTTACCATAGTATTTGCTACCAGTTTATCCTTGCTAAACCTTTTGGTTTGGAATAGTGGTGAGGTGCAATTAAAGAAACAATTAGAGCAAATGCAACATGTTATTTATGAGGATTTAGAGCTGTGGGAATTAGAGAAACTAAAACTTGTGCCAGAATTTTCAGAAGTGGTGGAGGTGAAGCAGAGCTACACGCAGGATTTTGGAACGCATAGTATAGGTCTTATTTATAGAGATGAGAATGCAAATGGAAATATAAGAATGCCAGAATATAGCGGTGTGTATCCAAAAGAAATATATGAAATCATGATACCAAGAGAGTTTCAAGCTATCCTTGGGACACCCATCGAATTAGGAATGGAATTACCATTAGAATTTCTAGATGGAAGCCAGGAAACTTTTGTGGTTTCTGGGATCTTAGATTCAGAGATCGTAGGCAATCATTATGTGTTCTACTTATCACACGCCTATGCTTTAGAGGGAGAGCAATTATCAGAGAGGCTGTGGCAACTGTTAGCTCGTTTGCCGGAAACTACTTCTACGAATTCTTATAGCTTTATGGAACAAATTGATACCATAGGTTTCCAGATTGGTCTGGAAAAATACCAAATAAATCCAAATAACAGATATGTAAACAGTCTTAGCTTTGATATGAACCAATTTATGCTCTATAGCAGTATTTCGATCGCTATTTTTCTAGTTAGTTCCATTGTAATCTATAGTATTTTCTATATTTCTATTTTGAATCGAGTAAAAGACTTTGGGCAGCTTAGAACCATAGGTGCTAGCCATAAGCAGTTAAAGCGATTAGTCAAAAGAGAAGGTGATTTATTAGCCTTACTTAGTATCCCGCTAGGAATTCTAATGGGAAATATAATAGGCTTTCTTATGAATAGAGAGGGATATGAACTAAAATCAGCTCTTATGCTTAGCGTGGGTGTGGGAGTTTTGATGTGGCTAACTGTTCGGATTTCTGTCCTTGTTCCCGCTAAGTTAGCTGGAAATGTATCTCCGATAGAAGCAAATAAGCAAAGTGTAGTCATGGGGGCAAAGATCAGTCATCGGAAAGAGCGAAATTTGCAACCTAGATCTCTTGCCTTTATCAGTGGAAGTATTCACAAGAAAAAGTATGTCCTAACGATTCTTTCTCTTGGGCTGACAGGGGTTCTATTTATGGTAGGAGCTACCTATAGTACTTCTTTTGATATAGAGGCCTATGCAAGAGAAGGAGAGCTTTATTTTTATGATATGTTTATTAGCCTTTCAGAGGTGGAAGAAACAGGCTATGATCAAGGCAAGAATGAATTAAAGTTAGATACTCCGTATCCACAAACTTTGCTAGAATCGATAAGAGAACTAGAGGGTGTGGAAGAAATTAAGAATATTTACAGTATCGATGTGGAGTATGAGCTAGAGGGGCTACGACTGGACTCTAGTGTTAGTCCTATGAGTGAGTCCGTGTTAAATGCGATAGAAAACAAGAAGAAAACAACTGGAATTTCTTATGAAGACTTATTGCAAGGACAGGGAATGGTGGTAAGCTATGTTGATGTTTATGAAGAAATCTATGGCATTCAAATAAAAGAAGGAGATAAGATTTTATTGCGTTGGTTTGACGGACAAATCATAAGAGAAGAGACATTTGAGGTAATGCTTTGCCTAACAGCTACAGAGGTTAGTCCTTTGTTTTATGAGGAAGAAGGGCATGAACTTGCCATCAGTCCAGGTTGGTTTTTCCTTCCTGAAACCGTTTATAAAGATATGATGATAGAGGGATATGATAGTACAGAAATCCTATTGGTAGATATGAGTATTGAGGCGTATCTTGGAATTGAAGAATTATTGGGGAGAGAAGCGTTTTCCTATACCACATATACCATTACAGAGGCGATAGAAGTGGCTACACAGATTTATGGAAATGTTCGGATGCTACTGTTGATCGTGATTACTTTCTTGGCTGTTTTTTGTTTTGTGAATTTGCTAAATACTCTTATTATGAATGTTTTAACCAAAAAAAAGGAGTTAGCGATCATGCAAGCAGTGGGAATGTCTAGAAAACAAGTGAGAAGCTATCTTCGGTGGGAAGGTCTAATCTTTGCCATTTATACCACAGGAATTACAGGATTATTAGGAGGAGCTTTGGGGTATGCAATGGTATTACTAGCTCATGCACAGAATCTAACCTATCTGAACTTTCGTTTTCCTTTGGAATATTTTCTAGGATACTGTAGTGCTGTGATTATATTGGTTCTACTAATTTCCTGGGTACTTGCCCTAGAATTAGAAAAAGAATCTTTAGTAACAAGATTGAGAAAATAGAGCTTGTAATATATTTTACAAACTAAGTAACAAAACATTGTGCATCTATCCACTTCATAGTATAATAGTAATAACTGGTAAAAATTACCATTATACTTGTACAGTTATGGAGAAAAGGTGAAAAATAAATTTGATAATCTGATTTTTCACCCCAAGTGTTTGTGCTGATGCGTCACAAACATTATATCGCAGTGCTGAATTGAAGATTCAGCTTGCGTACCGATACAAAAAACGCATCGGTGTGGAAGGAAAAAATGAAAGAAACAAAAACAATTAGCAAGATAAGTGACCCCAAGTTTATTAACAGTTTTATTCCCTGTGGGATTTTAATTACAAAAGCGGATGAACATTTTACCATATTAGAAGCAAATCAAACATATTTTGACATTATCGGTTTTACAAGAGAAGAAGTAAGAGATTTATACAACAATCATGGAATGGATATGATTCTGCCTCAAGATAGGATCGCTTTGATGGAACATTTCCATGCAGAGTTACAAAATGACCCGGAAAAGAGTATGGAGTTTGTTTGTAACATTGTAGCAAAAGAATCTGCTTTTAAAACCGTTCAATTAAAAGGAAAGCTACTAGTTGACGAGGAGGGGAAACTAAGGTTATATATTGTACTGACTGATATTAGTTCTTATGTAAAAACAATGGAGGAACTGAAATCAGAGCGTGATTTTAATACTTTGATTGCATCTGTTACAGATAATGTTTTTTTTGATTATAATATTAGAACAAAAATCATGCAATTTTCCAAGAAATTTGCTGATAGATTGCAAATACCAGAGCAAATAGAAGAGTTTGGTTCTTCAAAAGAAGGAAAGGCTATTTTTGCAGATTATGTCAAAATATTTGATATCCAAGAATGTAGCCAGGCTCCGAAGACGAAAATAGAAAACGAAATTCACATCCAATTAGCAGATGGGGAATTAGTATGGTATATGTATTCTTGTGAAACCGTTTGCGATGTAATACAAAATGGTTGTCATATTGTGGGTAAGATGACAGATATCACAAAGCGTAAAGTTGAAATAGAGGCTTTGAAAGTCAAAGCTGAAATGGATCAATTGACAGGGATTTACAACAAAACTGCAACAGAAAGATATATTCACGAATATTTGAAAATTACCAGTTATCAAGATGAAAGTGCATTGTTTATCATAGATTTAGATAACTTCAAACAGTTGAATGATACCTTCGGTCATTTATATGGGGATCAAGTATTAACAGAAATTGGTGAAATTTTAAGAAGAACCTTTCGCGCAGGAGATATTGTGGGCCGTTTAGGTGGGGACGAATTCTTTGTTTTTATTAAAAACTATGGAAACCATAGTATATTAAAAGAAAAAGCAGAGAGCTTGTGTAATGAGCTTGCACAGAGAATTGAGGAAAATGGCTTAGTGGTTGATTTATCAGCTAGTATAGGAATTTCTCTTTTCCCGAATCATGGTACAGATTTTCAAACCCTTTATCAAAAAGCAGACGAAGCCCTATATTTGGTAAAAGCAAGGGGCAAAAAGGGATTTTCTATTTATGAGGAGCATAGAGCATAAAGAATATTAATGTAAAAGAGTGTAAAACGATGTCTAGTTTTACACTCTCTTTGTATCTATAAATTTGAAATAATTTGGAAAATAGAAGCGCTAAGTTACCAAGTTAGTAGGTAACCCCAATTTTCTACTGATAAAAAATTATTACCAAATTGTGT
>CAYJHO010000080.1:0-10130 GCA_964369945.1 uncultured Lachnospiraceae bacterium | reverse complement strand
AAAAGTTTGTCATGTCGGTTCTTCTTTCTAAGATTAATGATTAAAGTATTATAGCATTCTGAAGGGATAGTAACAACACTTAAAGGAAAATTTAAATTAATAAACAATTCATGATATAAAACTAAAGATTTGTTGCTATTTTGTGAAAAAAGTAGTAAAATTAAGTTGTGGAATAATATTTGTGTTGCAATTCAAATAGAAGGTGGAAAAGTGAAATCAATTAATAAAATAAGAATTATCATATTTATAGTATTAACGATAGGTTTAACCTGGGGATTGGATGCTATTGTATTAAGGTACTTGCACGAAGAGACAGATTGGAATGTTGTGCAGCAGAGTAGGTTTGCGATTATTCTAGCGCTTCTTATTCCAGGAATTGCAGCTATTATGGTAAAATTAATTACAAGAGAAAAAAGAGGATGGAATAAGCAGTACTTTAAAATCAGAGGTTATCTTAGGTATTATTCCATATCTTGGGTTTTAGTAGTGATATTAACAGGGATCGGGAATTTCTTCTTTTATTTGCTGTTTCAAGATAATTTTGACCCTAATCTTACAAAACTACAGGAAGCTTATATACAGGCAGGAGTTGAAACATCGCGAATCCAGTTAGAAGGAATTTTGATGCAGGAATTAATAATTTCTCTATTCATTTCTCCTATCTTATATTTTCCTATTTGTTTGCTGGGGGAATATGGTTGGAGAGGGTATTTATTTCCTAAATTACATGATATGGTCGGAGGAAGACTAGCAGCTATTTTAGTAGGATTTGTATGGGGACTAACATCCGTTCCTATGATGTTTAGTGGAAATGGTTATGGAAGGTATTTTTATGAAAAACCTTTACTTGGTATTACACTTATGACACTGTTTTGTATGGCTTTTAGTATTATACTTAGCTATTTTTATCTCAAGGTAGAAAATTGCATGGCGCCCACTTTAAGTGTTGCGATGTTGCAGGTATTTATGTCCTCTGGGATATATTTTTATAAGGGGGATTTCAACCCCTATCTTGGACCAATTTCAATAGGGCTTATATCAGCAATACCCTATTATGTTCTTGCTATTATACTGCTATTTAGAATTAAGAATAAAAAAAAGACACCTTTATAAAAAAAAACCTATTTCGAAAGAGATAGGTTTTTTTTATTATTAATGATAAGAAGAAAGTTTTGATATGGAGGAGCAAATGAAAAAAATAAATTTTATTGATAAGCATGGTAGTTTTAGAATAGACCAAGCAGAAAAGTTGAGTTACTTATATTATCCAGTAGCTTCAAGTAAAGGGTTAAAGTGTGCAGTAACCCCAAGATTACATGGTGATTCTAAGTTGGATCAAAATCACTTTTTATTAGAGCCAACTAGTTGTGAAGATTTACATCAAAGTGAAGCAGGAAGAAATTTTTGGTGCAAATTTGAAGATGGGTCTTTTATATCAGCAGTAGGAAATAGTGCATTACAAGAGGCAAAGTTTTTCACAAAAGAGGCCGATTCGGTTCAGTTAGAATCAGGTTTTATGTGGCAAAAGGCAAAGAGGATCATAGGTGATATAGAAGCCACCACACTAAGTTTTGTACCGGTAGAAGAGAATTTTGAAGTGATGCAAGTTACCATTGAAAATAGGGGAGACAAAGAAGTTAGTATGACTCCATTTGCAGCAATTCCTATTTATGGAAGAAGCGCAGATAATATTCGAGATCATAGACATGTAACGGCTTTATTACATAGAACCTTCGTTATGGAAGAGGGGATTGCAGTGGCACCTACCTTTTCCTTTGACGAAAGAGGGCATAAGGTAAATGATCATCTATATTATGTATTTGGAAGTGATGACTTAGGTAACAAACCGGTAAAGTTTTATCCTATTTTAGAAACGTTTGTTGGAGAAGGCGGAAGTTTACATATGCCAGAAGCAATCGCTCATGAAGTAGAATCTGTAGCGGTAGGTGAAGTGGTTTGTGGCTATGAATCAATGGGTGCTTTTGAATTTGATAAAGTAGTGTTAAAGAGTGGGGAGAAGAAGACTTATACCTTATTGTTAGGGATAGAAGAGGTGGATCCTACAGAAGCGAGTTTAAAACAAACTGTATTTGATATCGCAAAGAAACGATATGAAAGCTATGGTACCTTAGCACAAATGGAGCCTATATTCGAGCAGACAAAAGAATATTGGAAAGAAGCAGTAAATATTTCCTTTGAAACAAAAGATGCTTTGTTTGATGGATATATGAAATGGATCAGCTTTCAACCAATGCTAAGACGTATCTTTGGTTGTTCCTTCCTTCCACACCATGACTATGGAAAAGGTGGAAGAGGATGGAGAGATTTATGGCAAGATATCCTAGCACTCCTATTGATGGGAGGGGATGGATTAGGTGAAATGCTTATAAATAATTTTCAAGGTGTTAGAGTAGATGGTTCAAATGCAACGATTATAGGAAGTAAGCCTGGAGAATTTATAGCAGATCGAAATAATATTACTAGAGTTTGGATGGATCATGGTTTATGGCCGTTTATGACAAGCTTACTCTATATCCACCAAACAGGAAATTATGATCTGTTGTTTGAGCATGTTTCATATTTTAAAGATAAGCAAGTATTACGAGGTTCAAAAGTAGATGTTGATTATAATATAAGTCAAGGTGTTTTGCAAAAAACAGAAGAGGGAACTACCTATCTGGGAAGCATTATAGAACATTTATTATTACAAAATCTAACAGCGTTCTATGAGGTTGGTGAACACAATCATATGAAATTGCGTGGAGCAGACTGGAATGATGCCTTAGATATGGCAGAAGAGCGTGGAGAGAGTGTAGCATTTACTGCAGCATATGGTGGAAATCTTAGTGATTTGGCAGAATTATTAGAAAAATTAGTAGAAAGAATGGATATAGAACATATTGAGATTCTAGAAGAAATGCTACCACTATTACAACATAATAGTGATCTATACAATAATAAAGATGCAAAGAATCAAATACTAGAAGATTACTGTAAGTCTGTGATGAAAACAGTAAGTGGTAAGAAGGTAAAGGTAGAGATTCAAGAGTTGATTCTATCCCTACGAGGAAAGGCTGAATGGATTAGAGAGCATGTAAGAAATTCAGAATGGCTAGAAGAAGGATGGTTTAATAGTTATTATGATGATCATGGACGACAAGTAGAAGGAACTTTCGACGGAACTATTCGTATGATGTTAACGGGTCAAGTGTTTACCATTATGTCTAAAACTGCTACCAATGATCAAATTGAAAGTATGGTAAAAGCAGCAGACAGGCACCTATTTGCACCAGATAGAGGTGGGTATGCACTAAATACTGATTTTGGGCATATGAAAACAGACTTAGGTAGAATGTTTGGATTTGCTTATGGCCATAAGGAGAATGGAGCTGTCTTTTCTCATATGACAACCATGTATGCAAATGCATTATATAGTAGAGGTTTTGTAAAAGAAGGATATCAAGCGCTAGATTGTCTTATGAAGCAAGCGCAAAATATAGAAGTGTCTAAAATCCTACCAGGAATACCTGAGTATTATAATGACCTAGGTAGAGGGATGTATCATTACTTAACAGGCTCAGCTAGTTGGTTCCTATTAACCGTGGTAACACAGATGTTTGGTGTTAGGGGAGATTATGGTAATTTGATGCTAGAACCGAAATTAGTGGAAGAACAATTTGATGAGAATAATGAAGCTAGTATTTCTCTTTTGTTCCAAGGAAAATCTTTTGTAATTACTGTAGTGAATAAAGAGAGAAAAGAATATGGAGAATATGTGGTAGGGCCAGCATTAGTAAATGGGGTAGAGTTACCATTCCAAAGAAAAGAAAAAAGTATTATCTTACCTAAATCACTACTTGATGAGCTAGATTTAGATAAGCAACACAAAATAATTGTAGAATTAGTATAGGAGAGTCAGATGAATAAGCAAAGTTATAACATAGAAAATTATGGAACCAAATCTGTATTTTGTAGTTTTTTACCTGGCATTAGTGGAATTAAAGGGATTCCGCTATGGTGCTACTATGTAAATAGAGGGCAAGGGGTAGTAAGTTTTGGTACAGAACATAAAGATCATTCAATTATGGAGTTTTATCCAGCACACCAAGCATATCAGACAGTAAAGAAAACTGGATTTAGAACCTTTATTAGAAAGAATGGAGTGTATGTAGAGGCGTTTGCTAAAGAAAATATCCCACATCAGATGAACATTGATAAGAATACTATGAGTATAGAAGAGACTAATGCAGAAATGGGATTGCATACACAAGTTACTTACATTACTTTGCCAAATGAAAGCGTAGGAGCACTAGTAAGAAAAGTAAGCATTACCAATATAGATAGCCAAGCTTGTGAGTTAGAAGTATTAGATGGAATGCCAGCCATTGTTCCTTATGGGGTAGATTTAGAAGCTTTAAAAACAATGGGACAAACAGTAAAGGCATGGATGGAAGTCGAAGATGTGGAGAAAAAAGTACCATATTTTAAAGTACGTGCAACCACAAGCGATACTGCAGATGTAGGAGAGGTGACAAGCGGAAACTTCTCTTGCTGTTTTACAAGTACAGGTGAAATGTTAGCACCAATCGTTGACCCAGATGTAGTATTTTCTTATGACAAATCATTAGAAAGAGCAGTTAACTTTGAAACATTAGGATTGGATGGATTACATAGTAAATATCAAGTTACTTCCAATCAATATCCGTCTAGCTTTTATGGTGTGAAGCAGTGTCTTCAAGCAAAGGAAAGCATTACCCTATACGAAGTAATCGGATATGTGGAAAAGAAGGAAAGTTTAGAAGAGTTCTTAGGGGCTAGCTTAACCGCTGAATATTTCGAAGAAAAGTTTAAAGTAGCAGAAGAGTTGACAGATGAATTGTGTAAGGTGATTGAAACAAAAACAGCACATCCAATGTTTGATGAATATTGTAAATATACTTACATGGACAATGTACTAAGAGGCGGTTTTCCTATTAAACTTCCAGGGGATAAAACTTTCTATGTATATTCTAGAAAGCATGGAGACTTAGAGAGAGATTACAATTTCTTTCGTATGCTCCCAGAATATTATTCTCAAGGAAATGGAAACTTTAGAGATGTAAATCAAAATAGAAGAATGGATAATTTCTTTACTCCTTTTGTAGAAAAAGAGAATATGAAAAAATTCTATAGTATGATTCAGTTAGATGGCTACAATCCACTAGCAGTTGAGAAAGTTACTTATGCGTTAAGTGAAACAGATGCTGAAACTATTTTTGATGCACTTGGGCAAGAGAAAAAAGAGGAAATCATTCCATATGTAACAAAAGCATTTACTCCAGGTGGTCTTTGTGCCAAGTTAGAGGGCGTAGAAGAAATGGATCACTTGTTTGAAGTGTCGATGGAAAAGAGTATTGACAATTTGAACTGTGACTTTGGAGAAGGATATTGGTCAGATCATTGGACTTATAATCTAGATTTAGTGGAAAGTTATTTAGATGTATTCCCAGAACGTGCAAATGATATTTTACTAGAAGAAGAGTACAACTATTTTAGAACACAAGTAGCAATCTTGCCTAGAAGTAAGAGATATGTAAAGGTGGATGCAGGCATTAGACAATATCATTTCCTTGATGAAGAACATGAAGTAGAAGAAGAGCAAAAGTTGGTATATGGAAAATGTGGAAAAGGCGAGCTATTAAAAGTTTCTTTATTAGAAAAATTGTTAGTATTGTCTGTAACAAAATATGCAGCTTTAGATGCTTATGGTATGGCAGTTGAAATGGAAGGTGGAAAACCAGGATGGTACGATGCTCTCAATGGTTTACCAGGATTATTTGGTGCTTCCATGGCAGAAACTTACGAACTATATAGAAATATCAGTTTCACAAAAAAAGCTCTTTTGGCATGCAGTGGCGAAGTTAGTATTACAAAGGAAGTGGTTCAATACCTAAAGGATATGGATGCTATTACCACTTCTTATGAATCAGAATGGAAAGAAAAAGAGCAGTGCATTAAGTTTTGGGATGCAAGAAATGAAAGAAAAGAACTTTACGTAGCAGAAATGTTTGCAGGAATCTGCGGAGAAAAAACTAAAATTGAAGTAAGCAGATTGTTAGAAATGTTAGATGTTATGTCAGAGGTTGTTAAAATTGGTATGGAGAAGGCTAAGAAAATTTCAGGAGAAATTGTACCAACCTATTTTGCTTATGAAGTAGAGTCTTATCAAGAAACAGAGGAAGGCATTGTAGTAACTTCATTTAAGCCAATTGTTATGCCTTATTTCTTAGAAGGACCTGTGAGATATTTGAAGATGGATATTCCTAAGGAAGAAAAAGAAACCTTATATCGATTAGTAAAAGAAAGTGATCTATACGACAATAAACTAAGCATGTATAAAGTAAATGCTTCGTTAGCAGATGCTAGTTTTGAAATCGGAAGAGCAAAAGCATTTACCCCAGGTTGGTTAGAAAATGAATCTATTTGGCTTCATATGGAATATAAGTATTTATTAGAAGTATTAAAAGCAGAATTATACAAAGAGTTTTTAGAAGATTTCCAAAAAGCAGCAGTTCCATTCTTAGATCCAGAAGTATATGGAAGAAGTATTTTAGAAAACTCTTCCTTTATAGCAAGTAGTAAAAATCCGAATCCTGAATATCATGGAAAAGGTTTTGTAGCAAGACTTAGTGGTTCGACTGTGGAATTTTTACATATGTGGAAATTGATGATGTTTGGTAAGAATAACTTTAGAATGAATCAGGGAGAAATGGAACTAACATTTGAACCTGTATTACCAAAGGCATTGATTGGTTCAAAACAAACAGTAGAAGCTGTATTTGTAGGTACTACAAAATTAACTTATCAATTTGCAGAAGAAAAGGATTATATTCCTGGAAACTATAGTATAACTTCTATGAAGGCAACTTATCTAGATGGAAGCAAATATGAAACTACTAATAATTATCTTAAAGAAGCAATTGCAAAAGATGTAAGAGCAGGTTTAGTAGAGGAAATTATAGTAACAATAGAATAAATAATAGGAGCAAACAGATTAATGAGTAGAAAAATTAAGATAGTAACAACGGATCAAAAGAAAGAACTATATTGGCAAGAAGAAGTACGTGATGTACAAGCTATGACAGATTGTATGCATGTAGTGAATGTTTTTTCTGAACTAACAGAACAAGAAATAGAAGGATTTGGTGCTGCCTTTACAGAGGCAGCAGCACACACCTACTCCTTACTTCCAAAAGAAGAGCAACAAAAAGTGATGGATGCCTACTTTGGGGCAGATGGTTTGGGCTATAATCTTTGTAGGGTTTCTATTCACAGTTGTGATTTTGGTCTTGGGAATTATACTTATATAGAAGAAGGCGATAAGGAGTTAAAGACTTTTTCTGTAGCAAGAGACGAAGCGGAAATTTTCCCTATGATAGATGCAGCAAAAAGTGTAAGCGAAGAAGAAATTGTATTCTTAGCTTCTCCTTGGTCACCACCAGCCTTTATGAAAACAAGCAATGAGATGAATAATGGTGGAAAATTATTAGAAGAGTACTATGAAGCTTGGGCAAATTACTATGTTCTTTTTATTAAAGAATATAGAAAGAGAGGGGTGGATATTCAATATATCACCGTTCAAAACGAACCTATGGCAGTTCAAACTTGGGATTCTTGTATTTACGAAGCAGAGGTAGAAGGACTTTTTGTAGCAAAGTATTTAGGACCTATCTTAAAGGCTAATGGCCTTCAGGATATCCAAATCTTTGTATGGGATCATAATAAGGAAGAAATGTATGACAGAGTAAAGTCTACTTTTAAAGTTGAAGGCTGTGAGGAGTTTGTAAAAGGTGTTGCTATTCACTGGTACACAGGGGATCACTTTGATGCAATACGAGCTACAAGAAGAGCATTTCCTGATAAAAAGATATTCTTTACCGAAGGTTGTGTTGAGTATTCTAGATTTACAAAAGGAAATGAAATTTTCCAAGCTCAAATGTATGCCCATGATATTTTGGGAGATTTAAAAGCAGGATGTAGTGCTTTTATTGATTGGAATATGTTGTTAAACAAAGAAGGTGGCCCAAACCATGTCGGGAATTTCTGTGCAGCACCAATTATGGAAGCAGAAGATGGTAGCGCAGTTAAAAATCTAAGCTATTATTATATTGGTCACTTTAGCAAATATATTCAAAAGGGTGCGAAGCAATGTATGACCTCAACTTATACAGATCAGGTAGAAACCGTTGCATTTATTAACCCAGATGGAAGTAGAGTAGTCGTATTATTAAATAAATCTGAAACAGATGTGGAAGTGACCTTAAGAGAAAGTGGAGAGGGTGCATCTATTACAGTAGCAAAACAGTCAATTGTAACTTGTATTTTTTAAGCAAGAATAAAAATATGACACCTTTCTAAAAAAAAGAGTATTTTTATCAAGGCTCTTGTGCAATATAATGAGTTTAGTAGTTAAGAAACGACTATGATTAGTCAAAATAACAAAATTATTGGAGGAAACAACATGAAAGCGAAAAAAGTATTAGCATTAGTTCTTGCAGGTATGATGGCAGTTTCAGTTGCAGCTTGTGGGGAAACAGAAAGTGGAACTTCTAGCGAAGCAGGGAGTTCAGAAGCAGGGAGTTCAGAAAGTGGCGAAGCAGTTGCTATGGAAGGAGAATTAGTAGTTTGGGCTTTAGCAGACGACTTAAAAACATTTGGTGACAAGTTCATGGAAATGAACGAAGGTGTAACAGTAGAAACAGTGGTTATTTCACCTGCTGATTACCCAACAAAAGTACAAACAGCTTTATTAGGTGGAGCAACAGAGCCAGATATTATTGTAGGGGAACCACAAATGTTAGAAACAATGTATGAAGCTGGTTTCTTTGAAGATTTAAATCAAGCACCATACAATGCACAAGATTATGCAGGACAAATTGTTGATTATGTTTGGGAAGTTGGACAAGATGAAGATGGAATTCAAAGAGCAATTTCTTACCAAATCACACCAGCAGGTATGTATTATCGTAGAGATATTGCTGATGAAGTATTTGGATTCTCTGACCCAGAATCTGTAAGTGCATTATTTGAAAGCTATGAGACTATCGTAGAAACAGGTAGAACCTTAAAAGAAGCAGGTTATAGAATCTTTGCTTCTGATGGAGAATTAAACTTCTTCTCAGGAGATACAGCATGGGTTATCGATGGTAAGTTAAATGTAGATCAAGCTAGATATGATTATATGGACCTATGTGTACAATTATATCAAGAAGATTTAACAGCTTATGCTAGCCAATGGGCAGCTCCTTGGTATCAAGCGATGGGTGGAGAAGTTCCAATCCTAACAGCAGAAACACAATGGGGAACAGATGATATGAACATCTGGGATGAAGAATCTTTCAACGCTGCTACAGAAGGCGCTGAAACAACAGAAGTATTTGCTTTTGGTTTACCTTCTTGGGGGACTTTAGTGTTAGAAGAGCGTATGGGTGACACAGCAGGTAACTGGGGTGTAGCAGAAGGTCCATCTTACGGATTTGGTGGTGGTACATATATCGGTATCAACTCTAACTCTGAAAGAAAAGATTTAGCTTGGGAATATGTTAAATTCTGTACATTAGATCCAGAAGTTTCTCAGTGGTGGGTAGAAGAGTCTGATGGCGATACTGTTTCTTTAATCGCTACATTAGAAAACAACATGGAAACAGAAAATGCAACTTATGGAAATCAAAAGTTATATGCATTCTGGTTAGAGCAAGCAGAAGGTATTGATTACTCTTTAGTAACTAAGTATGATACAGCAATTGGTAATGCTTGGGGAGCAGCAATCTCTGCAATCAAAACTGGTGCAATGACACAAGAAGAAGCAATCAACGGATTCTATGATGAAGTAGCATCTGTATATCCTGAAATTGAAATCGTAAGAGAATAAGTAATATTTGAATAGGTTTGTGAGAACTCACAAACCTATTCTAGAAAGAAGGAAAGGGAATCAATATGGCAAAGCAAGCAACTTCTGTATCGAAGAAAAGAAATATAAATAATATGGCCTATTTATTCATTGCACCATTTGTTATTGTGTTTTTAATTTTTAGCGTATATCCTGTGCTTCGTACTCTTTATTTAAGTTTTACTAACTTTAAAGGTTATGG
>CAYJHO010000079.1:0-10375 GCA_964369945.1 uncultured Lachnospiraceae bacterium | reverse complement strand
ATTGGGTAGATCTTTTGATAATTTTTTTTCTATTAGTTTCATTTTCTCCTCATGCTTTCAAGTAATTCAACTTTTAAATTAATATTGATAGTGTGACTTATACTTTTTGTATAAATAAAAAGATACTACAATCGCTAAAAGTTCTGCTACAGGGACTGCTAACCATACTCCATTTAAATGAAATATTTGTGGTAAAATCAAAAGTGCTATTACAATAAATACCAAACTTCTTAACGCTGAAATGATAGCAGAAACTTTTCCATTTGATAAAGAAGTAAACATTGCCGAAAAGAAAATGTTAAAGCCCATAAATAAATAGGCTGGCAGAAATAACAAAAGCCCATTTCTTGCCATCTCAAATGTCTCACTATCTCTCGAGATAAAGATTCCAACAGCTTCCTTGGAAAATACTAAAGTTAATACAATGACCAATATAGATGCCACTGAAATAATTTTTAAACTTTGCATAATAACTTTATGCAATCCTTCATGATTTTTTTCTCCATACTTAAAAGCAATGATTGGTGATACCCCTAAAGTATAGCCGATGTAAATAGCGCTTTGGAACATTTGTATATATAAAATGACACTAATAGCAGCGACTCCTGCATCTCCTACCATACTTAACAAAATAGTATTAAAAATTAAAGTTGTAATCGATGTAGCAAGTGAACCTACAAGTTCTGATGAGCCATTAAACATACTTTGACCAAGTGTTTTCATTTCAAATTTCGGTTTTACAAAATGAAGAACACATTTTTTATTAACTAAAAAATATATAAATCCAATGATTCCTGGCAGTGCATTCCCAATACCAGTTGCAAGTCCTGCCCCTACAATTCCCATGTCCAATAAGTCTGGTGAAATAAAAATATAATCAAGTACTATATTTGCAATACCGCCTGAAAGACTTAGTACAAGCCCAAACATTGGATGCCCAGCAGTTATCATAAAGGATTGAATAAAAACCATAAAAAATACAGGAACTAAGAAACCGGCTAAACTAAGCATATAATCTTTTGCTAGAGAATATAGGCTATCACTTACCTTTAGCAAAGTAAGAAGTTCATCTGGAAAAATCACCACTACTGCCGTAAGCAGGATACCTAGTACTACTCCGATGATATAAATTACAGTTAAAAATTCCTGAGCCTCTCTCCTCTTACCTTGCCCTAAGAAATTAGCTATTACTGCATTTCCACCTGTTGCAAACATAAGACCAACGGCCATCACCACCCCAAGTAATGGCATGACTAAATTAACTGCTGCTAAGGCGCTTTCTCCTACAAATGTGGATACAAAAACACCATCTATAATTGTGTAAGTAGACATAAATACCATCATTATCATACTTGGTACAGTATATTTTAAAAGCTCTATCATATTAAATTTTCTTGCTAACGGACTATTCACTTTCTTTTTCCTCACTTATATCATCTATCATCATTTCTGATAAAAACTCGATTATTTCACACAAGATATCAATTTTTTCTTCTCCAAACTTTTCTAAAACGCTTTGCTCTATTTCATACTCATAATCTGCCACCAATTCGTAATCTTTTGGACTGTCTGGATTTACTGACAAATAAAATACACGCTTATCAGTTTCACTTTGCGTTCTCAAAATATACCCCTTCTTACATAACTGATTTATCTTCTCTGTCACGGAAGGACGCGTAATCTTTAATAAATCTGCAATTTGTGAAGAAGTATACTTGTTCGGATGTGCCTCAATGATATTGAGATAAAGGGTATCATGGTAAGAAAGTGCACTCCTCTTATTATGAGAATAAAAACGATTTAGCTCATATAGGGCTGTGTCGTGTGCCATTTTGTGCAGTACTCGTATTAATTTACCGTTCATTTATTGTTTCTCCTCTTATCTTACTTTTATATATTTAAAACTAACTACTTTGCACTAATTACTTTAACCTAATCATATCATTTTGTCAAGTAACTCTTTTAGAATAATTTGGGCAACATACAAAAAAGCCAGTGGGTAAATACCACTGACTTTTATTTGTTCACAACTACCATAGGAAGACTTCAATTAAATTCCTTTACACTCTTCTTTGTTTGCAAGAGCAGCTCCTATCGCAGTACCAAAGCCACCATCTTCTGGGATTACAAAGTCAACTGGAATTGGCTCCATATCGGAACATCGCTTTGCAATATATTCACATTGTGCAAAATTAGCCAAAGAACCTATCATAATAAATTCTGTTACTTGCTTATCCCTTGCGATTAAGGTTCCTGTATGGAAAATAGATTCTAGCACCATATGTACAATACCTGCTGCTATATCTTCCCTGGTTGCCATTTCTTCTACCTTACCAAAATTAGAAGCTGTAATTTCTAAATCTAAGCCTGGCAATGGCTCTTTCGAAATATCCTTGATACGCAAATCAATATTCTCTACACGCCCTTTTGTAGATAATTCATGTATCACCTCTATATCCTGTGTATTAAGCATTAATTTAGCCATTCCCATAATGGTTCCGCCCCCAATAGCGATTCCACCTAGGTGATATAGATTCTCTCCATCCACCAACACATAGGCTGTTCCTGTTCCCATACTTACAACAACAGCTTTTTCTGATTTGGCAAAATACTTTCCACCAACTCCATTGGCAATAAACTCATCCACTTTATAGGTTGGAATTCCATAAATATCTTGTTTGATACTGTAGCTTCCAACACCTGTTAGGCGAATCTCTTCTATATGTTCCAGTTCTAGATTATTTTCCATCATAAACTGGCCAAAGGCACCAAATAAGGATGCCACTGGATTATTAGCAACTACTTGGATCGACTTTTGTCTAATCCCCTTACAAAATCCTGTAATCTTAGTAGTACTTCCTCCAATATCAATTCCTACAATAGTTTTCATCTCGATCTACCCTCTATTCACATGCACAAATCTTACCTGTCAGCGCACTCATCGCTGCAGTTTTTGGAGAAGCTAAGTAGATTTCTACCAAGCTACTTCCCATTCTTCCTAAGAAGTTTCTATTGTTTGTCGCTACTACTACTTCTCCATCTGCAAGAATTCCTCCTGCACGGCCACAACAAAGACCACATCCTGGATGCGTAATCATCGCTCCTGCTTTTGCTAGAATATCAATGGTTCCATTTTCTAATGCATCCAAATATACTTTTCTGCTTGCTGGTGTCACAATTAGTTTCACAAATGGTGAGATTATTTTTCCTTTTAAAATCTCAGCTGCTTGCATTAAATCCTCTAATCGCCCATTGGTACAAGAACCAATAAATACTTGATCAATAGCTCTACCAGCCACTTCTTCTACTGGCTTAATCAAATCCACTTGCGAAGGGCATGCCACTACCGGA
Organism: uncultured Lachnospiraceae bacterium; assembly: GCA_964369945.1. Taxonomy (GTDB): domain Bacteria; phylum Bacillota; class Clostridia; order Lachnospirales; family Lachnospiraceae; genus RGIG6307. Next base: position 7,024 of record CAYJHO010000079.1, on the reverse strand, counting down.
ACTAAGTCTTCTGCTTTATAGCTAATCTTTTGGCTATAATTTGCATCCTCATCTCCTACCAAAGAGGTTTCTTTTTCTGTTAACGTAATTTCACAATATTCTGCTGTGGCTTCATCCGGAGTAAATACGGCACATTTTGCCCCTGCTTCAATTGCCATATTTGACATAGTCATTCTTGCCGCAACACTCATAGCATCAATGGTAGATCCTGAAAACTCTAAGGATTTATAAGTAGCTCCATCAGAACCTAAATCACCAATTAATTTTAAAATAATATCCTTACTGCATACGTTTTCTGGTAAGATTCCATTGATTTCTATTTTAATGGTTTCTGGCACTCGTACCCACATCGTTCCTGTTCCTAGAATACTTGCCATTTCTGTATAACCGATACCAGAAGAAAAAGCACCTACACAACCATAAGTAGTGGTATGGCTATCGGTTCCAAATACAATATCACCTGGCTTCACATAGCCCGCCTCTGTCATAAGTTGATGACAGATTCCATCGCTAGTATGTAAGTTTTTCAGACCATATTTTTCTGCAAAGGCATTTCCAATTTGAAAGTGACGAATATCATCTATTTGACTTGATGGTACTAAGTGATCATAAATTAGTACTACTTTATCTGCATCCCATAGCTTGGTAAATCCCATTTCTTCAAATTTATCAGCCACAAAAGGAATAAAAATATCATGAATCATCACACGATCCACATTGACTGTAACAATATCTCCTGCCTGTACACTTTTACCCACATTGGCTGCTATTATTTTCTCTATTACTGTCGACCCCATCTTTAGTCCTCCAATCCATTCAACTTACGCATCGCTTTTACTAAGCCACCCGCCTCTATAATTTGAACCAGATTTTCTGGCAAAGATACAATTTTATAATCCGCCCCATTACAAGTAATTTTCTCATTCACAGTTACTGTAATCGAATCTCCTTCTGTAACATTTGTCTGCAATTGATCTTGCTCAATTAATAACAATCCATTGTTAATCGAATTTCTAAAGAAGATTCTAGCAAAGCTTTTTGCGATTACACAACGAATACCAAGTGCTTTAATAATTTCTGGGGCTTGTTCTCTACTAGAACCACAACCAAAGTTTTTACCCGCTACAATGATATCCCCTTCCTTTATTTGTGATGCCAATTCTGGTCTTAATGGTGAAAATGCAAATGGTGTCATGTCTCCTACTGTTTTAAGTGCTAGATACTCCGTTGGTATAATAATATCGGTATCGATATCATCTCCTAATACCCAGACTTTTCCTTTGAATTCTTTCATCTTTTCCTGAGTTCCTCCATTGATCTAAATATATTATCAGCTAGTAATTTTTCCTTCTATCGCTGATTTTGTTACGGTTGCTGCGCTTGCCAAATATACAAAACTATTGGAGTGTCCACTTCTACCTTTAAAGTTTCTTGTTCCTGTACTAATCAAGACTTCACCTTCTCCAATCACACCTTGACAACTTCCCCAACAAACACTACAGTTAGCATTCATCACAATTGCCCCAGCTTCCATAAAAATCTTCATCAAACCTTCTTCTACTGCTTGTTGGTACACCGCATTACTCGCTGGAACTACAATAAACCTTACATTTTTATGTACTTTTTTTCCTTCTAATATTCTAGCACCTATACGTAAATCTTCGATTCTACCATTGTTACAAGAACCCAAGAAAGCTTGGTCTATTTTAGTACCCTCACATTCTTTGGCTTCTACTACCAAATCTACAAAATGTGGTTTCGCTACCACTGGTACAATAGTGCCTAAATCTATTGTATATTCTGCCACATACTGGGCATCTGCATCGCTATGAAAGATTGCCTTAGGGCTTCTTCCTGTTTCAGCCAAATATTGCTGTGCTACTTGATCTACTTCCATAACTGCGGTTTTTGCTCCTGCCTCTACGCAAAGATTACAAATCGCAATTCGATCTGCCATGCTTAAACTAGCGAGTCCTTCTCCTGCAAATTCCATGGCTCTGTAATTGGCACCATTGGCACCTATTTTCCCTATAATAGTAAGAATTAAATCACGTGCTGAAACTCCCTCTTGTAATCTTCCTACTAAATTGAATTTCATAGATTCTGGCACTAAAACCCAAGATTTTCCTGTTACCATAGCATAAAGATAATCCGTACATCCTACACCTGTTCCAAAAGCACCTAAGGCACCATAAGAACAACTGTGACTATCTGCACCAAAGATAAGCTGCCCTGGTCTTACATGATTTTCCATCATGATTTGGTGACAAACTCCTTGCCCTTCATAAAAAGTAATATCATTTGCTCTTGCAAAATCTCTCATTTTCTTATGTGATGCTGCTGTTTTAGGGCTATCTGCTGGTACATTATGATCAATAATCCATACCAATTTATCTTTATCTGCTATTCTAGGGTTTTTGATTTGATTATGAAACATGTCGATAGTCAAATGAGTCGTACCATCATTACTCATCAACAAATCAACTTCTACCGTATGAATATCACCTGGTTTTACATAATCTACTCCTGCTGCACTTGCTAGAATTTTCTCTGCCAATGTCATCGCTGTACTCATTACTCTACCTCCTTATTCAAAGAAGCTATCAAGCCTCCTCTATCTAGAATTCCTTGCATATAAGCTGGTAATTTAGTACAGACAAAAGTTTGTTCCCCTACTCTTGCTTCCCCTGCCTGTAAATCTAGTTCCATTTCTTGTCCCTGTTCTATATGTTCGTACAAATCCTTACATACGATAACTGGTAAGCCTATGTTAATGGCATTTCTATAAAAAATTCTGGCAAAGCTTTTGGCTAATACTGCCTTTACTCCTAAGGCCTTTAATACACTAGGAGCCTGCTCTCTACTAGAGCCACAGCCAAAGTTTTCTGCTGCTACCACATAATCTCCGCTTTTTACTTCGCTTGCAAAATTGGGATCTAGTGATTCAAAGGTAAACTTTTTCATTTCCTCTACCGTTGGATAAAGTAAATGCTGCGATCCAATAATTTGATCTGTATCTACATCTGTATGAAATTTAAATATTTTTCCCATAACAACTCTCCTTATATTTTCAGACGCAACAAGGATTTCTCATATCCTAATTGCGCCTGCTTTATCCTTCTATGAAACTACACTTCTACAATCCAGCCTTCTGGTGCTTCTACTTTCCCTACTTGCATTCCTGTTACTGCATCATATAACTTTTGGCTTAAAGTTCCGATTCCACCATCTTGAATCTTAAATACTTCATCACCTTTTCTTAAATGACCTACAGGACAAATTACTGCAGCAGTTCCTGTTCCCCACACTTCCTCTAGTGTATTGTTTTTTGCGGCTTCCGTCAATTCATCTGCTGAAATTCTTCTCTCTTCTACTTCATAGCCCCACTTTTTGCATAGCTCTATACAAGATCTACGAGTAACCCCAGGAAGAATGGACCCTGTTAACATTGGAGTAATCACTTTACCATCTATTTTAAAGAAGATATTCATAGCCCCAACTTCTTCGATGTATTTACGTTCAACTCCGTCTAACCAAAGTACTTGAGAATAGCCTTCCTCATGAGCTTTCACTTGAGCCTTTAAACTAGCAACATAATTTGCTCCTGCTTTGGCCTCACCTAGTCCTCCTACTACAGCTCTTACGTATTCATCTTCAATCCAGATTTTAACTGGGTTTAAGCCTTCTGGATAATAGGCTCCAACTGGAGATAAAATAATCATAAATTTATAAGTATTAGATGGTCTTACCCCAAGGAATGGGTCTGTTGCGATAACAAATGGTCTAATATATAAAGAGGTTCCAGACTTTGTAGGAATCCACTTTTCTTCATATTTAACAAGCTCTTTTAACGCTTGTAGAAAATCTTCTTCTGGAATGGTTGGGATACAGATTCTTTCACTGGTATCATTAGAACGCTTAATATTACAGTCCGGTCTAAATAAAAGAGTACGGCCATCTTCTGTTTTATAAGCTTTTAAGCCTTCAAACATTTCTTGCCCATAATGAAATACCATAGCCGATGGATCTAGTTGTAACGGTCCATAAGGAACAATTCTTGCATCATGCCAGCCTTTACCCACTTCATAATCCATCACAAACATATGATCTGTGAATATAGTTCCAAAGCTTAATGGATTTTCTTTACTTGGTAGTTCTTTTGGTGTATTCGTTTGTTCATAACGTATGTTTAACATTGTTTCTCCCTCTCTACTTCGTTCTCTTATATTTTAGAAAATAATATGGAATATCAAAATAAGTTTGCTCTTCACTATCTGCCACTACTTCCCAACTGCCATCTGCATCCAAATTAGGGAAATAACTATCTGCTTGATAGCTATGCTCAATCTTTGTCACATGTGCTACATCGCAATAAGGCAGCATTTGTTCGTAAATACTATCGCCTCCAATAATATAAATATCTTCTGGTCTATATTTCTTTAGTTCTTCTAATAACTCCTCGATGCTATGAACCACAATCGCATCTTTTACCTTGTAATCTTTATTTCTACTTAATATAATATTAGTTCGGTTTGGCAAAGGTCTTTGTTGTGGAAAGGTATCCATGGTTTTTCTTCCAAGCACGACTACTTTTCCAGTGGTTTCCATTCGAAACATTTTTTGATCATTTGGAATTCTTACCAACAACTCTCCCTTGTTTCCAATTGCCCAATTTTCATCTACTGCTACTATCATATTCATTTTGACGCATTCCTCACTTTCCTATATTGCTATTTCAATATTTTTAATCTGAGGATGGGTTTCATAACCTTCTAACTTCACGTCCTCTTTTGTAAATTGATAGAAATCCTTAATCTCTGGATTCAACCAAAACTTAGGTGCAGGCATCGGCTCTCTATGAATCAATTCCTTAATAATTGGGATATGTCTATCATAAATATGAGCGTCTGCAATCACATGTACAAACTCCCCTACTTCCATATCACATACTTGTGCTAGCATATGAACAAGTACTGCATATTGGACTACATTCCAATTATTAGCGGCTAAGATATCTTGGGAACGTTGGTTTAAAATCGCATTCAAACAAAGTTTCTCATGTCCTTCTTTTTGTGTCACATTAAAGGTCATAGAATAAGCACATGGATATAAGTTCATTTCACTTAAATCTTCGTGTACATAAATATTAGTGATAATTCTTCTGCTAAAAGGATTGTTCTTCAAGTCATAAATCACTCGATCAATTTGATCCATCATACCTTCTTTATATTTATGTTTTACTCCCATTTGATAGCCATACGCCTTCCCTATGGAACCACTCTCATCCGCCCATTCATCCCAAACACCTGAGGCTAAGTCATTGATATTATTCGATTTCTTTTGCCAGATCCAAAGCATTTCATCGGTACATAATTTCAAAGCAGTTTTACGAATGGTTAAAATCGGAAACTCCTTGCTTAAATCATAGCGATTCACCACACCAAATTGTTTCATGGTATAGGCTGGTGTACCATCTGGCCAATGAGGTCTTACCTTTTCCCCCTCGGTACTTGTTCCATGCTCTAAGATATTCTCACACATATCGATAAAGATTCTATCTGCTACACTCATTTCTTTCGTCCCTCCTATGGTACAATCAAATCAATTCTACCATACATTTCTAATACTGTATTTTTAAAGATAATTCTATCTTCACTTTTCTTGCTATCGCCATGGAAAAAGAAAGCCTTTGCTCCATAACACTCTGTAATGTCCTTTTTTAGTTTTTCTCCTGCTACCTTGTCTTGATCCATCAGTGCAATACAAAAACCCTGCCTTGCAAATTCATGTGCCATTTCTGCACCTAAACTTTCCATTTGGTTCATGACCAAACACACTTTTTTTTGAAACATAATTTAATTCTCCCTTTAACATATCAATTTTATCATATGCTAAAAATGTTTCAATGATTATTCATCGTCAATGTATTTGCAATATCACCAAATATAATAACACAAAATGCACAGGATAAAAAGCATAGAAAAGATATTTTATTTGTTTTCCTCTTTTTCCATTATAAAAGTAAAGAGCTATGATATAAGGAAAGGCAAAAGCTTCTAAACTACTTAGTCCAATCAATAGTAGAAAATTAATCACAGATGCTACCATGAGACTAGGTCTCATGCGGTAAAAAATAACAACTACAATCACCCCAACAGCTCCATAGTCGGTTCCTATCACCTCTGCTAATAACGCGCATAAAAATACAGGTATCACGGCATTCAAGGTTCGGATCCATTGCTGTTTTACTTGTAATCTTTGATTCAGGTCTTCTCCTATCATCAAAGCAATGGCCGCAATGGCTAGAGTAAAGAATACATTTTGACTACTCCAATCAAACCATGTCCCATGTAAGGCTAAATCAAAAGGAATTTCTGAAACTAAGCCAAATAAGAGCAGATTTCTAAGATACTTCTCTCTACTCTTTGTATAAATTAAGCCTTCTGCCAATAGAAATGCAAAAATAGGAAAAGAAAACCGACCTATACATCGCATAACATAATAAATTTGATAAAGCTGTTCTTGTGAAATAGGCAATATATTTGCCTGTGCTATCGGGACATAAAGCACTGCTGCTATATGATCAATTAACATCATGATAATCGCTAAAGTTTTTAAGGTAGATCCACTTATTCCTTTACTTTTCATAGTTTCCTCCATACCGATGCGCTTTTTGAATCGGTACGCAAGCTGAATCTTAAATTCAGCTCTGCGATCATGGTGTTTGTGACGCATCGGCACAAACACTTGGGGTGAAAAATCAGATTATCAAATTTATTTTTCACCCTTTCCTCCATGTTTCCTTTGTGGACTCTGTCCCCCACTTTTTTTATCATGAATCTCAGAATCTGTTTCGGAAATTCAAAAGCTAACTTACGTACAGCTACGTTGAAACCGAGCGAAAGTGCATTTTGTGCATACTTTACTTTTAAATTTTGTAGTAAAGATTCCGAGAGTTCATGATTTTGTCTATTAATAAGAAATATAACTTAAATTCAAATCGATATCTCCTGGGATACCTGGA
>CAYJHO010000078.1:0-10599 GCA_964369945.1 uncultured Lachnospiraceae bacterium | reverse complement strand
TACAAGAGTGAAAGTCTATCAGAGGATATTTTTGATCTTGAAGAAAATGAAGTGAAGTTACGATATAGTTTTTCAGCAGGAGTATTAAATGAAAATTTCTATTTTTATGTAAATCAGGTATTAAAATAGACCTGTCCTCATATAGTGTAAAGCTAGGATGAGGAGGGAAGTAGATGAATCGATTATTACCAGACAAGTATTTAATGTTATGGAAACTTAAGAATATAGAAATAGAAAAATTACAAGAGATAAGAATAAGGGTAGGAACTCCTATATTGATACGATACCTTGGTGTTGAACGGGAGTTACCTACCCCTTTTGTATCCAAAGAAGATGTGGAGCTTATTTTTGAGTGGCTTTGTGGCTATGGTGTATATGCCTACCAGGAGGAAATAAAAAGAGGTTACTTGACCATTCAAGGAGGACACCGAATTGGAATTGCAGGACAGGCAGTCTGTGATGCTTTGGGAAATGTAATAACCATTAAATATATCAGTAGCCTAAATATTCGAATTAGCCATGAAATAAAGGATGCTAGCAAAGCGGTATTAGAAAAGCTCTATCAAAATGGTGAAGTATTAAATACTTTGATTTTTTCACCGCCAGCTTGTGGGAAAACAAGCTTATTGCGAGATTTGATTCAGAAGATATCGGATGGAAACGAGTATGGAGTAGGAGAACGTGTTAGTGTAATTGACGAGAGAGAAGAATTGACGGCTCCTTATCTAGGTGTTCCTAGTTATAACATGGGATGTCGTACCGATGTTTTGAGTAGTTGTCCTAAAAGTACAGGGATGGAGATGTGTTTACGATCCCTAAGCCCCAAAGTGGTTGCAGTGGATGAAATCTATAGCAAAGAAGATCTAGAAGGAATCAAGAAACTGATTGGTTGTGGGTGCAAAATAATAGCAACACATCACTGTGATAGTTTAGAGGATTTTCAGAAAAAAGAGTTTGGTATGGACTTGATAAAGAAAAGTTTCTTTCAGAGATATTTGATCCTTACTAGAAGAGATGGAAAATATGAGATTGAGGGAGTATACAATCAGGAGTTTCACCGTGTATAGATTATTGATTGCTCTCTTTATGATGGTATGCGGCCTAGGACTTTCGCATAGTATAGTAGTAGAAAGAAAGAAGATTGTATCAATACTAGGAGAGTGGATAGGTTTGCTAGAGCAAATGAACTATTACATAGGTGAATTTAAGATGCCATTAGAAGAAGTATGTATACAATTAAAGAAACAAAGTAGGACGGTTTATGCAGAATTTTATGAAGCTATTATCGAAGAGTTGCAAAGAAAAGAAGAATTAAAGTTTTCTAGGATATGGGAAAAGTGCAGTAAGGATTTGATCCATAGAGAGTTAATGCCAAAAGAATTGCTATCTTTGTGGGATCATGTATTTGATATTTATGCACTAGATAAAGAAAAGCAAAGGGAAGAAATAGCATCAAAGATTCAAGGACTTATTAAATTACAAAAGGGATTAGAAGAAAAGTACAAGCAAGAACATAAATTGGTATTGAGTTTAGGTTTTTTTGCGAGTGCTTTTTTTTGTCTCATCGTTTTATAGGGAGAGGAATAGATGGATATTAGTTTGATTTTTCGAATAGCAGCAGTAGGAATCTTGGTTACTGTTTTATCACAAGTACTAAAACATAGCAATCGTGATGAGCATGCATTTCTTTTGAGTTTGGCAGCTTTAATCTTAGTGTTAACTTGGGTATTGCCATATATATTGGAATTGTTTGCTACGATGGAAGCTATGTTTTCTATGTGAGGTGTCGGGATGGATATTCTTCAAGTGGCAGGTTTGGCTATCTTAGGTGTTTTTGTTGCACTTTTATTAAAAGAGACAAAAGCATCCTATAGTACACTCATTGGTATTGCCATGGCTTTGATTCTATGTGGCTATATGCTTACGAGTTTGATAGAGGTAATCGATATATTAAGATCGGTATGGTCTGTTATCACAAATAATGAATATTTCCTTAGCATCCTATTACAAGTAGTCGGGATTACCTATGTATGTGAGCTAACCACTTCTATTTGTAAGGAAGCAGGTTATGCTACTTTAGCGGGACAAGTAACCATGGCTGGAAAGATAGCTGTTTTGCTAGTTGGCTTTCCTGTGTTTCAAAGGCTACTGGATTTTATTTTGGAATTATCTTCATAGTGAGAAATAGGGGTGAAAATGGGAGAAAGCAATTTATTGGATTTAAGTAAGGACTTATTTCAGGGATTCCATATAGATGGAGACCTCCTGATTGCCCTTATTTTAAATGGAGATATCCCTGGAATGTTGCAACTGTTTTGGGATGCCTTATTACACAGTGTGACACAACCAGTGATTCAAATTAGACAAGTTCTAATCACTTTGTTCATGATAGGAATAGGTGCATTGCTTTTAAAATACATAGCAAAATTGTTTCAAGATTCCCAGATACAAACGGTGGGGTTTTGGATTGTATATTTGATTTTGGTAACACAACTTTTGTATCTATTCTATAATGGAAAGGGAATTGTTGTTTCCGCGATAGAGGAGATGATACAGTTTGGTAATATTTTCATACCTAGTTTTGCGGTAGCACTAACAGCGGCAGCAGGCAGTATTACAAGTTCAGGATATGTGTCTACCTTAATGTTTGCAATTTATTTGATCCAAAATGTGTTATTGCTTGTGGTAGCCCCAATGATAGAAGCTTATATGTTCTTGGTCATATTAGGAATTTTGTGGGAGCAAGAAAGGGTAGAATACTTATTAAAAATGTTGGAATCTTTGATCAGTTTTATTTTTAAAACTTTGATGGCCACACTAACAGGAATTGGTCTACTTCAATCTATGATATTGCCTTTTGTAGATGGCTTGAAAATCGGGACAGCAAAGAGTGTGGTTTCTCTGATTCCTGGAGTGGGAGAGGTGGCTGATAGTACCTTAGAACTAGTCACAGGAGCGGCCATTGTATTGAAGAATGGCCTAGGAATAGTAGGGATTTTGTTACTTATCTTATTAGTCGCAGGTCCCATGTTTCAAATACTAGTATTAAGTGTGGTGGTAAAGTTAGCAGCCGTAGGAGTAGGGATGATGGGAGATAAGGCCATGACTTATTGTATGGATAAGGTGGGAACTGCTTGCTTTTATTTGGTAAAGCTGATAGGCGTTAGTACATTACTTTTTCTTCTTTGGATTACCATTGCCATCTACACCACAAATCAAAGGTTGATTTTCTAGGAGGGGGAACTATGGGATTTATAGTAGATATCGTTGCAAAAATAGTAGTATTAATTTTGTTGGTTGATTTAGTATTGCAGTTGCAGATAGGAAAAGAGTATGCACCCTATATCAAGGTTTTGACTTCTTTTATGGTACTAGCAACTATGGTTAATTTAGTGGGTCATTTTTTTACTGATTTTAGTTGGGGTGATATTTCACAGATTCCTTATGAAGAATTTTATGTTGCAGAGATCTTGGAGGATGCACAGGATGGCGAAATCAGTAGTGAAATCGGAATTGACTCTATTCAAGTAGAGGAGATAGAAGCTGTTTCGCTAGAAGAAATAAAGGTGGAAATAGGGGAAGAAGAGGGGGAGTGAGGATACCATGCTATTTCAGAAAAATAAACCACTGAGTAACAAAGAGAAATGGACCTTGGGATTACTGCTAGCTATTTTGTTAGTCGTTATCTTTTTGCCTATGGATTCTATGTTATTGCAAGAAGAGGAAGAAAACAATGAGGTTTTAGAGGGAACTTTGAAGATGTCTGAGGGTTCTGAGGATTATGGGGAGCTGATAGAGCGAGAATTAGAAGAAATTCTTTCTATGATGGAAGGTGTAGGACAGGTGAGCGTGCAGGTACAAATTTCTGAAAGTGAAGAGAAAATTCTATACCAAGAAGAGAATACGCAAAGTACAGAATTAGAGGAGCAGGATAGTGTAGGTGGCTTACGGATAGAGGAAACTAAAAATATCGAATCTAAGGTTCTGACTGATCAAAGCGGGGAACCCTTTGTAACAAAAGTCTTATCTCCTAAAATAGAAGGAGTCTTAGTGATTGCAGAGGGAGGGGATCAAAGTGAAATAAAAAATGATATTATGGAAGCGATAATGGTATTATTTGACCTTGATGCACATAAAATTAAAGTAGCTAAGAGAAAAGTGGAGGACGAATATTAATATGAAGGACATCATCAAAAAGAATCAAGTTATGATTACCTCACTTGCCATCATGATAGCCATTGCAGGTTATCTTCATTTTGCAGGTGAAGTTCCTACAGAAGATGCGTTAGAAGTAAATGCCCCCGTACTAAGCAGTGAACAAATGATTGAGGATCAGATTAACCTTGATGAATTAGCAGCAGATTATAGTTTGGATAGCTTAGCTGATATTTCGGATGAAGATTTAGAGGAAATGGCACAGCTAGAAGGTCTTGATTCTGAAGTAGACATTGTACTAGAAGACTATTTAGAAGAAGAAATGGTAGCAGTAATTCCAGAGGAAGGAGAGGTTCCTGGAGAAACCGTATTTACAGCTTCCGCAGGAATAAATACCATACAAGAAGCCAAGTTAGTGAAGGAACAGACTAGAGCTAAGAGCAAAGAAATGTTAATGGAAATTATTGAAAATGAAAGTATTGACGATACGCAAAAGGAAAGTGCCATTCAAACCATGATTTCTATGACTAGCATAGCAGAAATGGAGACAGGAGCAGAAATTCTTCTAGAGGCTAAAGGTTTTACAGATTCTATAGTAAGCATTTCTGAGACGGGTGTGGACATTGTCATCAATGCTGCAAGTTTGAGTGATGCTCAATTAGCGCAGATTGAAGATATTATTATTAGAAAAACAGGGGTAAATAGTGAAGAAATCGTTATTAGTACTTTGGTAACACAATAGAAAATTTGGCTCAGCTTATTTACAAGCAGAGCCTTTTTTAGTATAATAGTATATTAGTTTTGATTGAAATAATAGATTTTGGAGGAAGTACAGTGCACCAATACAGTAATGAGATAAATAGAAGAAGAACATTTGCTATCATTTCCCATCCCGATGCAGGAAAAACCACTTTAACAGAGAAGTTTTTGTTATATGGAGGTGCTATTAATTTAGCAGGTAGCGTAAAGGGGAAAGCAACCGCAAGACATGCAGTATCTGACTGGATGGAAATAGAAAAAGAGAGAGGTATTTCTGTTACCTCATCTGTATTACAGTTTGAATATGATAATTACTGTATTAACATTTTGGATACACCAGGGCATCAGGACTTTTCAGAAGATACCTATAGAACTTTGATGGCAGCAGATTCTGCAGTCATGGTAATCGATGCATCAAAAGGGGTAGAGGCACAAACTAGAAAATTATTTAAGGTATGTGGTATGCGAGGTATTCCAATCTTTACTTTTATCAATAAGATGGACCGTGATGCTAGAGATACTTATGAATTATTGGATGAAATTGAAAAGGAACTTGGAATTGCTACTTGTCCTGTTAATTGGCCGATAGGTTCTGGGAAGAAGTTTCAAGGCGTATATGATAGAGAAAAGGAATGTATCTTAAAGTTTTCTGATACAGAAAAAGGAACTAAAGAAGGTGATGTAACAGAGGTTTCTATTCAAGATACCGCAGAATTAGTTGCACAACTTGGACAAGATGCAACAGATCTATTAACCGAAGAAATTGAATTATTAGATGGTGCAAGTGAAGAATTTGATATTCAGAAAGTGCAAGAAGGGAAACTAACTCCAGTGTTTTTTGGTTCCGCACTTACTAACTTTGGGGTAGAGGTATTCTTACAACACTTTTTGGAGATGACAACAGCTCCACTAGCAAGAAAAGCTGATACAGGGATTGTTTCACCGACAGAGGAAGAGTTCTCTGCATTTGTATTCAAAATCCAAGCAAATATGAACAAAGCACATCGCGATAGAATTGCCTTTATGAGAATTTGCTCTGGTAAATTTGAAGCTTCTATGGAAGTAAAGCATGTACAAGGGAAGAAGAATTTACGTCTATCTCAACCACAGCAAATTATGGCAAGTGAGAGAAAGATCTTAGAAGAAGCTTATGCAGGCGATATTATTGGGGTATTTGACCCAGGTATCTTCTCCATTGGTGATACGGTGTGTATGCCAAAGCAAAATTTTAAATATGATGGAATTCCAACCTTTGCACCAGAACATTTTGCAAGAGTTAGACAAATTGATACCATGAAGAGAAAGCAGTTTATCAAAGGAATCAATCAGATTGCCCAAGAAGGTGCTATTCAAATTTTCCAAGAGTACAATACAGGAATGGAAGAGATTATTGTAGGAGTTGTTGGTGTGCTTCAATTTGATGTACTAAAATATCGCCTAGAAAATGAGTATAATGTAGAAATTAAGTTGGAAAACTTACCGTTTGAACATATCCGTTGGATTGATAATGAAGAGATTGATTTGGATAAGATTATTGGAACAAGTGACATGAAAAAGATCAAGGATTTAAAAGGAAATCCTCTGCTTCTATTTGTAAACTCTTGGTCGGTAGGAATGACCTTAGATAGAAACAAAGGACTAGTTTTAAGTGAATTTGGTAAAAATTAAGTGACAAATGAGCATCGCGATAGGTTGATGCAATAAGTAGATCCAAATACTGAGGGTTCCTATACGTGAGAGTATAGGAACTTTTGTTTTACATAAATTCTGTAAACCCTCTTTTCTCATAATCATTGGATGGAAAAAGTAACCCATTAGGAATAAAAAAATCCAAGGGAATATTGGGAAAAAGTCACTAGAACGAAATCCCGCATAAGGGAAGCCAAAAGGAGTAAAGATTTCATGTTCGTATAAGAATTCAGGTAAGTTAAGTGTAACAGGATAAATACCGATGTAGCCTTGTCCTATTTGTCTAGTAATAATAAAAAGTAACAAGGAAACTAGTGCACCAAGGGTGGCAGGAATTTTATGTAATATGGGTTTTCCTAGTGCCGTTAGTAAGGTGGCACAACCTAGGAAGTTTAGAATGCCAAAAATAACAGGTTGATAAGGCATTGCCACTAGTGTGACTACTGTAATCACTAAGCCCCATCCGTTAAGAACAAAACTTCTTTTGATAGAATTACGGCTAAAATGAAAACAAAAGCCAGATAAAAAGATGAAACCCATGCAAATACTCTGTTGCCATATAAAAGTGCTGTCCTTTTGGTACCAGCCTCTTTGTTGTCCATAGATTTCATTGAAATCATAGAGAAAATGAAAAAGTACCATTTGTAGTATGAAAAGTGCACGGAGGGCATCTAATAGGTGATATTTTATTTTGACATTATCTTGCGACATAGAAAACTCCTTATCGGTATTGGGATTATTTTATTAGTATAACCTAGTATAATTTCATTGTCAAAGGATACAAATAGACAGAAAATAAAAAAGATGTTGCACGATTTGAAAGATTATTTTATAATAAAATAAAAAGATGAGTCTGGGGAGGTGCCTATGAAGAGTGTAAGATTAGGAAGAACAGAAATTATTGCAAATAAAAATGGATTCGGTGCATTACCAATTCAAAGATTATCCCAAGAAAAAGCAGTATATATTTTAAGAAAAGCATATGATAATGGCATTCGATTCTTTGATACTGCAAGAGCTTATTCAGATAGTGAAGAAAAACTAGGAGAAGCACTTCAAAATTATGAGCGCTCTAGCTATATACTTGCGACCAAAACAGCAGCTACCAATAGAGCAGATTTTTTTGCTGATTTACATAGATCGTTAGAAACCTTAGCTGTGGAGTATATTGATTTATACCAATTTCATAATCCTTCTTTTTGTCCAAAACCAGATGATGAAAGTGAATTGTATGATTGTATGTTAGAGGCAAAGGAATTAGGTCTGATTCGACATATCGGATTGACCAATCACAAGATTCATATAGCAGAAGAAGCTGTGAATTCCGATTTATACGATAGCATTCAATTTCCATTTTCTTATTTAGCAACAAAGGAAGAATTAGATTTGGTTAGCCTATGTCAACAAAAAGATATTGGATTTATTGCTATGAAGGCATTGTCTGGTGGCTTGATTACCAATGCAAAAGCAGCTTATGCTTTTCAAGCACAGTTTGTTCATGTCTTACCGATATGGGGAATTCAAAGGGAAAGAGAATTGGATGAATTTATATCTTTAGGTAAAGCGGAGTCAGAAATGACAGATCAATTGAAAGAGTTTATTTTACAAGAGAGAACAGAGTTGATCGGTGATTTTTGTAGAGGATGTGGGTATTGTATGCCATGTCCAGCAGGGATCGAAATCAACACTTGCGCTAGAATGTCGCTATTGATTCGTAGATCGCCATCTATGAAACAGTTATCTGAAGTGGTAAGAGAAAAGATGAGGAAAATCGAACATTGTTTCCATTGTAATCAGTGTGTCTCAAAATGTCCTTATAAATTAGACACCCCAAAATTGTTAGAGCGTAACTTAGCAGATTACAAAAACATTATGTTAAATAAAAGTATGCAGGAAGAATTAATCAAAGAATGTTAAAATAAGTCAATAAAATTGATTAATTACACACCTTGTTGTAGGTGGTATCTTATGTTATTCTTATTTTAGAGTAAATCTTAGTAGATTTGGAGAAAAAATAATGAATAAATATGATACCGCCTATTTTATGCCGCCTGTAGTGACATATGATTGGGTTAAGAAAGAAAAAATAGAGACAGCACCTATTTGGTGTAGTGTAGATTTAAGAGATGGAAATCAGGCTTTGATAGAGCCTATGAATTTAGAAGAGAAGATTGAATACTTTAAAATGCTAGTTAGTATAGGGTTTAAGGAAATTGAAGTTGGTTTTCCAGCATCTAGTGATACCGAGTATCAGTTTCTTAGAACTTTAATTGAAGGGAATATGATTCCTGATGATGTTACAATTCAAGTATTGACACAAGCAAGAGAGCACATTATTAAGAAGACCTTTGAAGCAGTCAAAGGAGCACCACATGCCATTATTCATCTATATAACTCAACCTCTATCGCGCAGCGAGAGCAGGTATTTAAGAAAAGTAAAGAAGAGGTGAAGGCAATTGCAGTAAAGGGCGCAAAATTATTAAAGGATTTAGCTGAAGAAACAGAGGGTAATTTTACGTTTCAATATAGTCCTGAGAGTTTTCCTGGAACAGAAGTGGATTATGCTGTGGAAGTATGTAATGCTGTCTTAGCAGTATGGGAGCCGACTCCTGAGAGAAAGGCAATTATTAATATTCCAACCACTGTGCAAATTGCAATGCCACATGTGTTTGCTTGCCAAATTGAATACATACATAAGCATCTCATTCCTAGAGAGGCTGTCATCTTATGTGTACACCCACATAATGATAGAGGATGCGGAATCAGTGATGCTGAATTTGGAATCTTAGCAGGAGCAGACCGTATTGAGGGAACCTTGTTTGGAAATGGAGAGAGAACAGGGAATGTAGATTTGATCACCTTAGCTCTTAATTTGACTTGTCATGGTGTGGAATCTAACTTAGATTTTAGTAATATACTTGAAATTCGTAGCAAATATGAGACCTTAGTAGGGATGAATGTATATGAGAGAACGCCTTACGCTGGGGACTTAGTATTTACCGCTTTTTCTGGTTCCCATCAAGATGCTATTTCAAAAGGAATGAATTGGTGGGAAGAGGGAAGTAGTAACGGCAAATGGACCGTACCTTATTTACCAATTGATCCAAGAGATGTAGGGAGAGAATATGAATCGGATGTCATTCGTATTAATAGTCAATCAGGAAAAGGTGGGGTAGCCTTTATCTTAAAACAAAACTTTGGGATTAGTATTCCGGATGGAATGAAGGAAGAAGTTGGTTATTTGATGAAAGGGGTATCTGATCAAAGAAAGCAAGAGTTAAATCCAAAAGAAATTTATCAAATTTTTGAAGATAATTATATTAATAGTTCTCCTATTTTTTCGATTCCAGAGTGTCATTTTAAGCAAGAAGAAGGTATTACCACTATGCTTATCATACAACAAGAGAAACAGCAACGAGAAATCGAAACCATGGGAAATGGTAGGTTAGATGCTGTTTGTAATGCTATTAAGACTTACTTTGGCATTAGTTATCAATTAGCAAGTTATGATGAGCATGCGGTATCGAAGGGGTCATCAGCAAAAGCAGTGGCTTTTGTTTCTGTACTACATAAAGGGAAATTATATTGGGGTGTAGGAGTGGACGAAGATATTATCACTAGTTCTATCTTTGCCTTAGTTTCTGCAACCAATAAGATGTTAGAAGCTGCCAATATTACCGAGGGTAGAGAAGAGCGTATTGTCGAAATTATGAATTTTATTCAGAAGAACTACAGAGATGTAACGTTAGATACTTTAGTAGAGCGTTTTCATCTAACAAAGCCATATCTGTCTAAATATATCAAACAAAAATCAGGCTTGACGTTTCAAGAAGTCGTAAAGAAAGCTCGAATGAAAAAGGCTAGAATCTTGCTAAAAGAATCTGGAATGACCGTAGAGTATATCGCTGCAGAAGTTGGTTATGAGAGTGTAGAACACTTTAATCGTCTATTTAAGAAGATGTATAATATGACTCCGAGTCAATATCAAAGAGAAAT
>CAYJHO010000077.1:0-10831 GCA_964369945.1 uncultured Lachnospiraceae bacterium | reverse complement strand
TTATGTTTATATTTATTTTTTTTGCTCATACTAATAAAAAAATAACTTTCATGAGGAGAATTTATATGGAACAAAAACAACGAAATAATTCAAAAGTAATCATATTAGCTGCCCTAGCATTACTGTTTTCACTTATTGTTATCATCATGCTCTTAGTAACTTTAGCAAGATATACTTCAACTACAACGGGGACTGGTACTGTTAATGTTGCAAGATGGACCGATATTAGCTTTGATGGTACTAGTATCGAAAGTGATACCTTTACGTTTGATTTATCGGAAACAAAGAATGTAAATAATAACGTAGTAAGCACTCAAATAGCACCAGGAGATGCGGGAAGCTTTGAAATCACCTTTGGTCCTGCGGAAGTTGCATATTCCTATGGTATTACTGTTAATAATATCGATGCAAGTACCGCTGGACATCCTTCTATTAAATTTTATAATGACCCAGAGATGACCGTACTTTTGACTCCTGAAACAAGTATTCCTGTTAGTCTCTCTGCGGCACTATCTGGTTTTACTAAGACTATTTATTGGCAATGGGAATATGATGGTGGTATTGATGCAGAAGATACTGCAGATGGTTTAGCAAACGCTAGTTTAAATTTTCAAATCAACTTAACTGCTACCCAAACTCCAGCCTCTGAAGCTAGTACAGAATAAAAAATGCTACGTCGTATTTTATTTGGCTTTATTCTAGGCTTACTAAGCATAAATATCATTCTTCTTGTGCAAAAATACTTACTCCATGAAGAATATCCCAATATATTTGGCTTTAGTTATGCTTTAGTTATCTCAGGAAGTATGGAGCCTACACTTCAGGTCTATGACCTGGCATTTTACAGAACAAAGGAGTACTATACCGTGGGAGATATCGTTATTTTTAAAGAAAACCAATCTCTGGTTACTCATAGAATTATAGGTCAAGAAAATGATGAATTTATCACAAAAGGAGATGCTAATCCTACAGCAGATATCGCCAAACTTGCAACAGAGCATATAAAGGGCGTTCTATGGTTTAAATTTCCTGTGACTTTTCTCTTCCTAGGAATGTTTACTCTGATATCCCTACTCCTAGGCTCTCTTGTTTATGCTCATTTAAGATCAAACTTTCAAGGCATAGGAAGGGTTGAGGTTGCTAGTTTCTATTTGGATGGGCAATATACGGATAGTTTCACCATAGGGCTAGAAAATCTCTCTGCTCATTCTACGAATTTTCTTCCTTTTACGATCGTTAACTATACGGAGGAAACACAAAGCGAGGTGGTATTAGAATATAGCATTTATATTCAAACTACAAACAACCTTCCCCTTAGCTTTTCCTTAGGAGCTTACAGTGATCCTAATTATATTTCAAATATAAGATTCACGTATGATGAAACTACCAATTGCTATATCGGAACAGGGGGCATTCTTCCACTCACCCCTACGAGGCATGAGTATCAACTACAAATTGATTTTTCTGATCAATCCGCCAAATATAGTACCGAAATAGATGCCATTTCTTTGAAAATTATAGCCAAGCAAAAGGAGGGTTCCCCTTGAAACTTTGGATAAAATATCTACTACTATTCCTATGTTTAATAAGCCTTTTGCTTCTGGTTAATGCTAGCATTTCCTATTATATCGTTGAAGATTCTAGCCCCTTTTTCTTAGGTTCCCCTAATGATTTCTATTTTCAAAGTGATATGTTAGAGCCTGACTCGAAGTCTGCAGAGTATACTATTTCCAACTATCAGGCGGGAGAAGAACTCTTATTTTTCCTATCCAACTATGATGATGAATTACGTATTTCGAAAGAACAGATCCAATTCGAACTCCTGTCTTATATTATTGCTAGTGATGGGAGTTCTACCTTAGTGGATGATATTATCGTTACCAAAGATGCTCTAATAGAAGCAGAAAAATACCTATTAAATGAGGGACATAACAAAAGCCTTTTCGCTTTAGTCATACCAGAAAAATATTTTCAAAACCAAGAAGTTCAGGTAGAAATAAAAGCACAGTCCATTCAACCTTTTACGACTAGTCTATCTGCAACATTTACTATATTCCAGCCCTTTACTAATACCTTTATTACGTTAAATTCGAATGCTGGAGCTCCCACTGCTAGCCTTCGAATCTCTACTTATGAATTTTCGGGTCAGTTGACCTTACAGTATCCTAATACTATATTTCCTGATAGAACTTCACCTTATCTTGCTACCATAGGTGGTGGATCTGAAAAAGATATTGTCGTAGGAGAAGGCTTAGAAAGGAGTCAAATGACGGTTCAAGTAAACAGCTTTTCTAGTTATACCATTACACTATTTAAAGATATAATTTCCGATAACATTAGTTCTGAGGATTTTCTCATCCTAGAAGATAGGAGCAATACATGATTCCTTTCCTACTTATTTTATTACTATTCCATCTAGGCACTTTAGAAACATCTGCTGAAGATATGGTAACTAGTGATATCTTTACAGCCCAATTAAGCAGTGGCGTAAGTTTAAGCCAAGAAGGCATCCTAAGCCATACCCTCTATCCCCTCCAAGATGAGACTGCCATTGAAACTTTGACCATTACTTTTCATGAAAACCTGGAGCAACCAAGTAGCCTTTTAATCGCCATTCCTAGCGGAATGTCTTTTGTTGGTGAAATTGTTTATAGTGATTCCTTTATCGACAGAGGCTTTCTTCCTACGCATACCTATTCTATTTACGATAGTGATACAAGTACAGAAGGAATTCAACAAGATACGGGAACCTATATCAATGAAAATGCAGGGCAATATTTTATTAGCCTTCCGGCTCTTGTCAGTGGGGATCAAATTCAAATTCAAATCAATTATGACAGACAAATTTGGTCCCATAAAAGTAACTCCCCTATTACAAATTCGACTGCCCTAACTGTGACTCACTCATATTCTGATCATAGCATACGTAAGTTTATAGAAGATATTTATGTTTCAGCATCCCATGTAAATGGTGGCTTCTTCTTCTACTTCCCACCAAAGACAGAGGGTGGTACCGAAACAGTAGGACTTGACCAAGCTGCGACCTTTCCCATTGCACTATTAGCACCTTATCGTGGTGTAAATAATATGACCTTTCATGTAAAGCAAGCTATCTTTACCATTCAACGCCCCTACACAGGCTCTGGCTCTTCTCGTGTTTATGGAGATTATGTAAGTGGCTCCGCTGGAGAATTAGAGAATGATAACGTGTCTGTGGAAGTAACAGAAACGCAGCTTATTATTACCATAACAGACTATGTCCACGAAGTGGGAGATCGTTTGGGTATACAATTTACCTTTCCTTCCTCCAAATTTTCCTCCGGTCAAACGATTTCCCTCAATGCTACTGCTAGCCTAATTCCTTATATAGGAACAAGTAATATTCCTACACAAGGAGCCACGGGAACGCTCTCTGTGCGTGTGGCCAATGAAAATATCAATCTTTCTCTTTATGCCTTAAATCAATCTCGATACACCAAAGCACATCAGCAAGGAGATGGCATAGAACTCCTAGGGATTATGGGATTCCAAAACTTAGGAGGTAGCAGTGCATTAAACAGCGAGATCATCTACCATTTTGATACTGGCACCAGTGCTGGAACGAGAAATAAACTAGATGTAACCAATGTAAACCTTCCTTTTCCTTCTGATCAGGCAGATGCGGTACCATCCATTGCAATTACCTTTATAGATGCCTATGGAGAACAGGCCTTTACTCGTAGTATTGAGAATCTTAGCCTTGCTTCTAATAGTGAAAAAACAGGATCGTACCTGGCCCTTTCCAAGGATTTTGCTCACCTGACAAACTACCCCATACTTGAGGGAACCTATCTAGAAGACGTAGAATACTTTATCAAAAAAATTCAATATACGATCCCCACCATCCCAGCCCTTGCTATTTTGGGATCTGTAGACACCAATGCGGTGGGTGGTATCTATGGTTATGCCATAGCACCAAATGGAAGTACTGGCAATACTACGGCGACCTCTTCATTAAGTATCAATCCTAGTAATACAGATACCTCCCTTAATTCCAATTATGCTTTCTATATTCAAGCTGCTAGTTCCACTTGGAAAATCCCCATTTTGATTAGTAGCATAGAGACTAACAAGCAAACTACGGATTCTATCGCTAGTGTATCCAATATCGTACCTGGAGAATCTATATCGGTTTTTGTGGAACTTGGATTACATGATTATCCCTACACAAATTCTACCAATGTACCAAATCCTATCCTTTATATCATAGAGCCTGCTGGCTTTTCTATTACAGAACTTAGCACCTATTTTTCTGTGAATGATACAAAAGAGCCTCTTTCCTATACACCTAACTATGTAAAAACCCTATCGGATGGTAGTAAGGTATATGCGATTAAACTCGATACCGGATATTCTTTATTCAGTACAAAATATCTGCAGACTATTCCTTCCTCAGTCTCTAGATTATCCCCTTATAGAATTCCAACCATAGAGCTTACATTTGTCCCTGATTTACAATTAGAAAACTCTTTTATTAATTTAAATGATTTATTTTTTGTAGTAGATGAAAGTATTGCTGCCAATGGTTTTGGTTCTTACGATAGCTACGAGCATGCAGATGAACATGATATCGATCCAACTCATTCTGTACTAGCCAAAGCAAAGGATTCCGATATCGTTAATATTGTGCCTAACCCAAGTGTTCTTTCCCTGATTGCTAGCATCAATGAAATAGGTAAGACCCGCACTATAGTAAGCAATGAAGGCTTAGAAACTAGAGACAATTATTTTGACTATTTATTAGAAATATCTAATAAAAGTGATACTCCTATCCTATTGGAAAATAGTATAATTTATGTACCTATTCCTTCCGACTTAAGCCTAGAAGGCGCTGCCTATTTTGCCAATAACAGTGATTTCATGCACATTTACTACTCCACTACCATCACGGAAAATACCTTAATAGATTCCACGGATTGGCATGCCAATTTAGCTGACTATTCTTCCGTTAGTATGATTAAATTAGAGCGAAATCCTGCCTATACAAACCTTCCTTCTCTAGCACAAGTCACCCTTGTCATCCCTATGGTTTATGGACATGAAATTTCTCAAAGTGAAGCTGGAACCTCCCTTAGCATCTCAGCCTTTGAATGGAAAAAGAGCTCTAGTGATACTGATTTTGAAGATGCACTCATGACAAGGATAAACTCTGTAACAATAGAAAAACATTATGTCCTTCGACTACATTCTAGTGTCACAGCGTCCAATGTAGAGGATTCCTTATCGGAAATTCAGCTAACACTCCCAAGCCTAACTCAGGAAATGAATTTCTATTTATCCCAGGTTTCAACTACTAATTTAGATTTATATCCCCCTAATATCATGGTTGGATCTGCCCCCTCTGTAGAAGAGGCAGATCGTAGCTTTGGTCTAGCGATTTCTCTATCAGATTCTCCCTTTATGTCTCTGACAAGCTTTGAAAACGAGGCTATTTTCATTGGAAATACGCTTGCAAATAATGAAAATACGATCGACATAAAGCTTTCTCACTATGACAATTACTTTGATGAAACAACCCACCGCTCTGTAGTTTTTACACTTTCTAACCAAGAAGGGGTCCACATCTACCTAACGATTGAAATCCATCGTGAGGTATCCACCACTACCAATGCTAGCATGGGCATTATAGGAGGAGCCTATTATTCCCAGATTGTGACAAACTCAGACTTAACTTTGACGCAGGATAGTACTTTTACCGCCCAATATATTTATGAAAACCCTAGTTGGCAAACCCAGTTCTACCTAATGAGCCTAAGCTTAGACTCTGCCAATTTCCCCTTAGGCACAAAGATAACGCTAATTCATACTCCCAAAAATGCCTCTCATGAAAGCCTAGTAGATACCCCAAGCTATTTATATTACGAGGTAGAAGATACTCTTGGCACCATTGATATCTATGATTTTAAAGATATGAAATACGGCACACTCATTACTCAATCTTTGCCAATCCCCACAGGGACTAGTTATCATGTTTTCCAAGTAGTAGTAGACTTTAGCGAAGTGGATACAGCCTTTTTACTTCCTGTGTCACATTATCAATTAGGCCTGAACCTAGGGAGTACAGATGGTATACTCTATGTTCCTTTTTCCATCTCGGCTCATCGAGAAATTAATCTTACTAGTCAAGTAATGGAAGCTACTGCTAATCTATTTACGGTGGAAAGCACCATCGATCTATCAAATATTACTGGCTATGATGCAAAATATCTTGATCACTTTGCTGCTATTAAAATTTCCTTTGTAGATTCAGATGGAAATTACCTTTCGCCACCTAATGGCGGCTTTATTGTGATCAATGGTACTTCATACCCTGCCGCAGGAGAATATTATTTTATTAATACTTTGGGTTCTTTAACAGATATGACGGTTCGCTATCGTTTGGATTTTCCTATGGAGGCATTGGATGTATCCCTTGGTGAATTACATGTGAAAACAGAACTTTATTCTAGTACGCAACGTGAGCATGCCTTAACTTATCCTATTGCTAGCACTACAAATGCCTTTGTCCCTACTAAGACATTAAACTTAGCTGCCAACCTAAGCTTAGAAACTAGCCTACTGCCTGTTACTGATGCGATCTCATTGCCAATAAACTTAGTTTACAATAGAGATGCTGCTACTCACACTATGATTCTACAACTCTATCAAAAGACAATATCAGGAGTTTATGAGCCTGTTCCTACAGGCGCTATTACTCATTTGAGTTCAGCTCCCTTCAATTATGTATTGCTAGGTAATGGTAAAATAGTAAAATATAGCAACGATTATGCAAGAAGCTCCCTCGTAGAAGACAGGTTCACACTTCATTTGGACCCTAAGCTTTATCAAGGAGAACCCCTAACCTTTCGCCTAGTACTCACAAGTTCTAATCCTGACATGGACTTTGAAGAGATTGAAAACTTTATTATTCTGAAATAGAAGCAAATCCACTTGACATTCTCTTTCGCCCGTTATAACGTTGTTACTAAAAATATGTATGTTATGATAGGTGAAGTACTTAAGTCTATTGTTAAATTTTGAAGTTATATACTGGTACCAAAATACTAGAATATAACTTTAAGATTTGATCGCAAGTTAGTTTCATCTAACTCTTTCTCTAATTAAAACGGGGATTTAAGATTTACCTCAGACGTGATAACCCTTATCGCAAGCTATAATTACATATATTGTAGTATTGTACTTATACTTTAATCTAGTTTTTCATAGTAGCTAGATGCTTTTTCACAATTCTTGCAGATAGTTTTAATTGCATTTTGTTGTACAAAGAGCTATGATAAGGTAAGACAAGGAGACTTCATATGACAATAAACATAGCCATTTGTGACGATGATAATACTCAAATAACATACTTAAAAACTTTAGTCCATACCTGGGCTAGTGACCATAACTATTATATAAAGCTAGATGAATTTTCTAGTTCAGAGCAGTTTTTGTTCCACTATGACTCCAAAAAGGATTATGACATCTTACTCCTAGATATCGAAATGGGAGCTATGAATGGTGTGGAACTTGCTAGAAGAATTCGCCTAGATAATAGACGTATTCAAATCATTTTCGTTAGTGGCTATTCCGACTATATTGCTGACGGTTATGATGTGTCTGCGCTCCACTATTTAATGAAGCCTATCAATCCTGATAAACTAATGGAAACTTTAGGTCGTGCTCTTTTTCGAATAGAACACGAGCAAAAGTCTTTGTATGTAGAAACAAATTTAGGAAATATAAAAGTACCTTTGCATGAAATTAGCCATATTGAAGTGATCAAAAATTATATTCATCTATACGCTGAAGAAACTTATATTGCCAAAATGACTTTAAGTAAAGTAGCAGAACAACTAGATACTAGCTTTCTAAAAGTAGGACGTTCCTATTTGGTTAACCTTTCCTATATACGAAAAGTAAGCAAAACAGATATCTATTTATCCACTGGCACCCTAATCCCTCTTCCAAGAGGCATGTTTGAAACTGTGAATCGTGCTATTATTGGCAGCTAATTTTATTTACATAAGTAGGAGAATTCTATGTTTAGACGAAGAAATTCTGAGAAAAAAATTGCTTTATACCAAGCAGAATTATTGAAGACCCACTTTGCTGAAGTGGAAAATATGTACCAAAAGATGCGCGGTTGGCGCCATGATTATCGCAATCATATTCAAATTCTAAAAGTTTATACACAAAATAAAGATTTAGATTCTATTCATTCCTATCTAAACTCATTAGAAGAGGATCTTTTAACAGTAGACACTGTAATTAAAACAGGAAATGCTATGGCAGATGCCATCCTAAATAGTAAGATATCTCTTGCAAAAAGTAAGAATATTAAAGTGATAGCCGATGCCAATATTCCAGTCAAATTGCAGGTATCAGAAATCGATCTTTGTGTGATTATTGGTAATCTCTTTGACAATGCTATAGAGGCCAACCTAGCATTACCAGAAGAAGAGAGACTTATTAAAATTTATATCGATATCAAAGGAAAGCAACTCTATCTTAGTTTTACTAACTTCACTGCACAAAAAAAGAGGGCCAAGCTAGGAAAGGTCTATTCTTCTACTAAGAGTAGGGAACATGGACTAGGTTTACTTCGAATCGATGATGTGATTGAAAAAGTAGATGGTTATCTCAGCCGTAATTTAGAAGATGGCTGCTTTACCACTGAGATTTTACTCCCTTTGTAGTCTATACATTTCATTCCATCCCTCATATATTACAATTCGTCCCCAAGTTTACACTCGGGGACTTTTTACGAATAAAATGAATTTATCACTACATTAGGAGGTACACATGAAAAAAGAAAAAACATCCCCACAGTATGGCATGTGGAAATGTACCAAGTTCATGCTCACTGTCGCATGGAAAGAATCTAAACTATTTGTATTTTGCCAAATATTATTTGCCTTTATGACCGTGGCTGTTGGTTTACTAGAATTATTTATTAGCCCAACTATCTTAAATCAATTAGAAACAAAAGCCAGTCTAGAGACTTTGCTCTTTACCATCATAGCATTTACCCTTGGTTTAGTTTTATTAAATGGTTCCAAAGTCTATATCCACACTGCTATGAGCTCTACTAGAATTGGAATTCGAAGCTCTGTCATTCATCTTATTCTACGAAAGCAAAGCACCATGTCCTATCCTTATACGGAAGACAAAGAAATACAACAGAAAGTGAATAAAACTCGGCAATTGGTAGGGGGAAATCATAGTGTTACGGAGCAAATTTTCCCCCGCTTATCTAGTATCCTATTTTCCATGTTACTCTTTCTAATCTATATAGGAATGCTTAGCAATATCCACAGCATCTTAATTGTTGTTATATCCATCACCTGTATCATCAGCTATCTCATTGCTAAGCGAATCAACCAATGGGGATACCGACATCGTGAAGAAGAGCGTAGTTATTATCAAAAATTGTATTATGCGCAAGATGTGAGCGAGGATTTGAGTCTTGCTAAGGACATCCGACTGTTTGGGATGAAGCAATGGGTAGATGACATGTTCTATGCTAGCACCCATCTATTCCACCAATTCCGAATAAGAGGAGAGCGAGAATACATCAAGATGGATTTCATCGATTTGTTATTTTCCTTCTTACGAAATGGAATTGCTTACTTCTATCTCATCAACTTAGTACTAGGTGGAGAACTCAGTACTGCTGAATTTCTTCTGTACTTTTCAGTTGTAAGTGCCTTCAGTTCCAAG
This sequence comes from uncultured Lachnospiraceae bacterium, assembly GCA_964369945.1. Taxonomy (GTDB): domain Bacteria; phylum Bacillota; class Clostridia; order Lachnospirales; family Lachnospiraceae; genus RGIG6307. The sequence continues at coordinate 1,090 of CAYJHO010000077.1, read as the reverse complement.
CTTACTCACATACTAGAACTATTTCAGCAACTTTACAAAGATAGTATTGAATTATCTTCTCTCTTAGAGTTTCTAAATCAAAAAGAGTTATTCCTATTCGAAGAGGGAACACCACTAGAGATACAAGAGAAGTTTCCATACGAACTTCGTCTTAAAAATGTTAGTTTTCGATACCCAGAAGCGAATCAGGATACCTTGAGCAATATTAATCTATGCCTAAAACACGGTGAAAAACTAGCCATTGTAGGTTTAAATGGAGCAGGAAAAACCACACTAGTGAAGCTTCTTTGTGGTCTCTATGACCCAAGCCAAGGAGAAGTTCTTCTAAATGGTAGAAATATCAAAGAATACAACAGAAAGGATTACTATAAATTATTTTCTGCTGTTTTTCAAGAGTATTCTGCCTTACCTATTAGTTTAGCCGAGAATATCTCACAGAAAAAGGATAGTTTTGATTTGGATAGAATCACAGATTGTATTGAAAAAGCTGGCCTACATCAAAAGTTAGCATCATTAGAAGAAGGACATTTAAGTCATATAGGAAGAGAAATTTATGAAGATGGGATAGAGTTATCTGGTGGGGAGCTTCAACGATTGATATTGGCAAGAGCACTCTATAAGGATGCACCTTTTATCATACTAGATGAACCTACTGCAGCCTTAGATCCTCTGGCTGAGAGCGATCTCTACCATAAATATCACAATATGACGGTAGCGAAAAGTTCTATTTATATATCACATAGACTGGCTTCTACTAGATTTTGTGACCGCATCCTTTTACTAGATAAAGGATCTATTTCAGAAGAAGGAAGTCATGAAGAACTTCTAACACTTGGTGGGAAATATCATGAACTTTACGAAATACAGAGTAAATATTATAGAGAGGGGGAAATGTTTTAATGAAAGAAACTATAGTATTAAATTATCGCGCCTTTAACATTCTCTGCAAGAAATTCCCAAGATTTTTTATTTCCTCTGCTTTATATGAAATCATAAGTTCCATCACTCCCTATGTAGGAATATATTTATCTGCACAATTACTCAATGAACTAGCAGGGGCTAGGAGAGCACAAACACTTTGGATGTGGGT
>CAYJHO010000076.1:8680-10863 GCA_964369945.1 uncultured Lachnospiraceae bacterium | reverse complement strand
TTCCATCAATTCTTCATGAGTTCCTTGCTCTTCTATTCCATTTTGATCTAACAAATAGATATAATCAATACCTGCTATCGTAGATAATCTATGGGAAATAATAATCAGCGTCTTGTCTTCTAATAGGCTTACCATCAATTGGTTCATTTCATGTTCGATTTTGGGATCAAAGGCTTTGGTTGGCTCGTCCATCAAAAAGATAGGCTTATCTAAGGCAATTGCCCTTGCTAGTGCAATTCTTTGATTCTCCCCTCCTGAAAATACTACCCCTTCCTTGGTAAATTCCTTGGTCAAACAGGTGTTAATACCTTCTGGAAGTCCCTTGATTTTCTCATACATTCCTACCTGTTTTAATGTAGATTCAACAATTGCTATATCTTCCTTTGTCTCCACCTTTCGTAATAGCACATTTTCTGCAATGCTAAAAGGATACAATTGATAATCTTGTAAAATCAAAGAAAACTGTTCTCGGTAGGACTTATCCTGTAACTCTTTTATATCTTCTTGGTTCCAAGTAACACTTCCTAACTGTGGCTGATACAGCTTTAGTATCAACTTGATTAAGGTAGATTTTCCAGCTCCATTTGGACCTACAATCGCTACTTTCTTTCCCTTTGGTATCTGCAAGGACAGATTCTCTAATACCGGTTTCTCTTCTTCATATCGAAAGCTAACTTGATCCATGCCTAAGTCTTGATACTCCTCAGAAACAAGCTTGGTTCCCGCCTTTTCTTGGCTCTCTTTTGCCAAATCTAAAAACTCTCGAAACTTCTCTACAAATAAACCAAGTTCTACCAAATCACTAAAGGTATAGCTAAACGATCTCCAGTTGTTATTTAGTATCATCGTAGATCCTAGCAGCAAGGAAAATTCACCTACAGAAATAGATTTTAATACCACTGCCTGATAGGTTAAAATAAAAATCAAAGCTAGGTATTGCATAAAAAATATGATTCCGCTACAAAAAAATAAGAACTCTCTTTTTCTAGCAATTGGTTTCGTCTTTTCTAAGATTTCATCCACACTCTCCTCTAGCCTCATATCTAAACTTTTTTTCACCTTTGTAATTCGAATATCCATAGCAAATTGCTTTAGGAAAAAGACTCGCTTTACATAGTCTTTCTTCCTTACCGCTCTTTGTGTTTCTTCCGCTATAGTCACCCTTAGCTTTGCAAGCTTGGTAGAGAGTATCATATAAAGTGTGGCAGGAATAATAGCAAGCCAAACCAACATATCCATGCCTACGATAATGAGTCCTCCAGAAATAGCAATTTCCAATACCATAATCAAAAACATCCGAAAAGTACTAAGGTATTGTACTGCTTTTTGATCACTATTTTGTGCCGTAAGCATAAATTTATCATAGTAATCTGGACGGTCGAAATACATAAGTTCTACCCGTGCTGCACTTCGGTAGAGCTTACTTTGAAAATACTCATGTAGCCTAATATTGCTAATGGGTCTATAGGAATGATTCATCCAACTTTCATACACCGAAAACAGATAATCCAATGTCATAGCTACGCCAATGATACCAAGAGCTCCCCTAAGATTAGAGCTTACTACTGCATCTAAGATGAGCTTCACCAAATAAATTCTTACAAACACACTATTCGATACATCCAGCAATACACTAATAAATTCTGCTACTAATCTCATAGGAGTAGCCTTTCTTATATAGTATAAAAGCCAGGTAGATGCTAATACATTTTTTATTGTTTTCATACCCATTCCTCACTTCTCTTTTGTTGGATTGCTGTTTTGTATTTATCTGCTTGAGCTTTGAACATGGAATAGTACGTCCCTTTCTTTAACACCAACTCTTGGTGGCTTCCTTCCTCCACTACTCTTCCCTTTTCTAGCACAAGAATCCTAGAAGCCTTTTTTACAATTCCTAGTTTATGAGAAATCATAATGCCGATTTTCCCCTCTATGACCTCATAGACTTTATCCATAATCTGCTCTTCTGTTTCTGTGTCTAGCGCACTTGTGATTTCATCCAATACTAAAACGGGAGCATTTTTATAGAACGCTCTTGTGATTGCCAACCTTTGCATTTGTCCGCCTGAAAATACAAGCCCTTGCTCATCAAATTCTTTTGTCATTTCATGGCTCCATGCCTGCTTGTCTCCTAGCAAAGTGGCTAATCCACTTTTTTGCATCGCTTCTTCTATGTTTCCACC
>CAYJHO010000076.1:0-8580 GCA_964369945.1 uncultured Lachnospiraceae bacterium | reverse complement strand
GGTTTCTTCCATTCTTTCAGTTCTCTTTCTTCCTTCACTTCTCTTAGATTCATAAAGTGTTCAATCTTGTCTAAGAATAAGGATTTCCCCTTCATTGGAGGGATGATGTACAAAATTACATTAATGTACATAGCTGCCGTTCCTACGCTTGTTGTGACAATTAAAACATCCCCTGCCTCAATATGATTACTGATAAAAATAAACAAAACAATGGCAAGCATGACCAACCAATACATCAAGATTCTATTATTAAAAATTTGCAACAAATCCATCCTTAATAAACGTCGTCCATAGTCCTTTGTTATTTTCTTTTTCTCCTCTTCGTTTTTCTCAAACTTATTCAGCAATAATTCTGGAAGTTTCCCAAAACAACGAAGTTCCTTTGCATATTCTTGTAGGTAGAATGTTCGATGGACAAACTGCTCCTTCACATCTACGGGCGCCAATGCTGCAGAAAAATCCACTTGCACTTTACTTCTTTTATTGGCAATCTTTAAAGACAATAAAATCGATAACAAAATAAAGATTCCCATGATAGGTTCTATGCTTGTAATCATGGCAATACTCATAATCCCGCCTAAGGTATAGGCCAGAAAAGAGGCTACGTTTTCGACTGCAGCCTTGGCAGTATCTGCACAGTTGCCAGCTGCATATACGTATTCTTCATAGTATTTGTGATTATCATAAGATTCTAGGGGAATCTTAGCCGCCTTTTCCATTAGTACTTTATCGATCTGTTTGTTAATCTTCACATTTTCTATTGGCCATATATAAGCATTAAAAACCGCTTCAAATGTGGCATTTGCTAAATAAAAGATAAACAAACCAATAAAGAAAGGCATTAGGCTTTGTATTGTACTGCCTGTTTCAATTGCATTGTAAATAATACCGATTAATAAAATATCAATCGTCAAATTTCTTAATGGATTAATAATGGTATCTAACATGGTGCAAATCACCCAGGGTTTTGATGCTTTCCATACCATTTTTATTAATTGATAGTTCGATTTTAATGTCTTCATATTCTTCTCCTGTATCATACCTTAGATTCAATTTTCCCATTCAGCCAAATCATCAAATTTACGATAGTTCTGAATTCTTTATTCTTTTCAACTACTTTTTTGTAATCAAAGTTACACATTAATCTTTTCAACTAATGTAACATTAGCACAAATGAGGAAATAAACAAATACCATCCATGGAAATTTACGTTAATTTCAATTTCCACAAATGGTATGTCAGTCTATTTATTAAATTGTCACTATGGGTATTCGCCCACCAAAACAAGGCCCAAAATAACTACTCATTTAATTCTCCAAGCACAAAGCGCTTCATAAATTCATCATCTTTTAAGTCATACAAGATATATGAGAATTCAAGTAATTTCATATATCTTTCTTTTTCCTTTGTATTCACTTCTCTCGTTAATGCAATTTCTGTTTTGAAATTCCATGCTACTGAATGGATCAGACCACCTAAGAATGTAAATTTCCCAAATTCAAAACATTCTAAAATCAGTTTATGAACCAGTTCATTGGAATGCTTGAAATTCATTTCATTTCCATAAATACTTTGAATGGTATCTATAGAAAATAGGTAATAGGTAAAATGATTCTTATAAAAAGTAGGGTCGGCATAATACTCTTCCATGACTCCCACCCATTTTTTCATTTCACTAAACTGCTTTAACTTCTCATGATGTTCCGTTATTCCATTGATAATCGAAATTTCTTTTTTGGTGAAATGTCTTTCTTTCGTTTTAAATATGCCCTCTATTGGTAAGGTTAGTTCTAAAGTCTCCTTCAACTTATTAAGCGCCTGCTCTGCTGATATTTCTCCAAACTGCTCTGCTAGAACTATTTCTTTATGTTCTACATATTGTTTGTTCACACGGTTTGAAAGCTCTAGCTTTTGTTTTAATAGCTCTAGCTTTTCTTTCCCCTGCTCAAATCTATGCAAACTAATATCATGTGTTGTATCGCGGCTTAATTTGAAAGTTTCATACTCATGATATGTGATATTATCGCTATACCGCTCTCCTGTAAGATTTAATTTTTCTAGCACAATTTTTGCATTTTTAGGCTGCGTTGTTCCTGTATGATTCTCTAGCCTTGATATGGTTTTCACATCACAGTCATCACCAGCCAATTCATCTTGTGACAAACCTAATATTTTTCGCCTTCTTTTTACAACATCGCCTATAATATAATAATTTTGCCAGCTAAAATACTGATAATAACTTTCACATACCTTCTTAGCATTTTCAGAAATATGGTATTCTCTATAAAGAAATTCAAGTGTTTCATACCACTTTTTAGCTCGATCATATTCTTCATCCATTATATTTAATTTTGCTGACAGTTGTATTTTCAGCTTTAATAAATCTATCAGGTAATCTAATCTAAATTCGGCACGCAAAAACTCGATTCCTTTGTTGCATAAATTTAAAGTAGCCCGATACATTTTATGATCGTTTATCCATATTTGGGATAGCAAATATATTACCCGTGGATATATCTTTGCTTTGATATTATCCTCAATATTTGGTTTTTGTAGATACTGAATTAATTGAGCGTATACCTGAATGGCATCCGCTTCCTTCCCATGACATAAAACTTCTGCATATTCTAGAATGATCCAGATTTCCGTTGCACTTAATAACAAATCCTTTAATAGTACGGAACCAAACTGTGGCACCGTCATTAGGATTACTTGCAAATATAGTTCTGAGATTTCTTTGTGATTGCTATTGTTACTTTTTATCATTAAGATTCTAGCATATTCCCCAAATTGCTTATGTAATATACTATTCATATCCGCAACTTTTTCATATTCATTTAATAGATGCTCTGCACCACTGATATCATGACGCTCAATGGCTCTTAATAGATCCATTCGAAGAGATTGCATTGCATATACCTCATCGGTAATGTAGTGCTCAAAAAACTCCTCACTCACACCTAATCTTTGAAGTAATGCGTCAAAAAAGAATTTATCTACATCTAGTTCCCCGTTTTGCACTTTGGATAAATAAGAACTGCTACACAATCCACTGGCTAATACCTTTGCACTCACTTTCATCTCTTTACTTTTACACTTTATAAAATCTCCTACACTATGAAACATCTCTTTTGTACACCCCTTGTTGTTTTGTCATTGGTATCATACTTGGAACTCTAGAAAAATAGAGGCAGAACACTCTGCCTCTATCATGCTATACTATTTAATTAAACCGTAGTTAACCATTTCTTTATGTAACACTTCTCTGTGCGCATCTTCAATTTCTGTCAATGGCATTCTAAGAGTGCCACCACAAATTCCCATCATTTCTAATGCTGCTTTTACAGGAATCGGATTTACTTCACTAAAGAGAGCATCGCATAGATTCACGGCTCTAAGCTGTTCCTTTGCTGCCATTTGAGTATTGCCATCAAAGAAATACTGACACATATCATGTGTCTCCTTAGGAGCTACATTACTTAATACAGAAATAACTCCACTTCCACCTAATGAAAGCATCGGAACGATTTGATCATCGTTTCCAGAATATAAGTCGATACCACCATCTGTCAATTGCATAATCTTGGCAACCTGTGAAATATTTCCACTAGCTTCCTTCACTGCCACAATATTGTCCACATCTTTCCATAATTTAGCAATAGTTTCTGGTGCAATATTCACGCCTGTTCTTCCTTGGATATTGTATAAAATAATTGGAATCTTCACACTTTCTGCGATGGCTTTGAAGTTTAGATAAAGTCCCTTTTGTGTTGCCTTATTATAGTAAGGACCTACCACTAGTAAACCGTCTACCCCTCGCTTTTCTGCTTCTTTTGATAAGTAGATAGCTGTTTCTGTACAGTTAGAACCTGTTCCTGCAATCACAGGAATTCTTCCATTGATTGTCTTTACGCAAAACTCAATTGCTTCTAAATGTTCTTCGTGGCTTAAAGTACTTGCCTCTCCGGTGGTTCCACAGATAATAATTGCATCGATTCCACCTTCTACTTGATATTCTAATAATTTTGCCAACGCCTCGAAATCTACAGCTCCACTTTCTGTAAATGGAGTTACGACTGCTGTGCCAGCTCCTTTAAATAATGACATATAATCCTCCATGTCGAAGACTTACTCTTCGAATGATTTTCTTTACCTAGATTTTATCATCCCCTACATGCTATGTCAACTAAAAGCATTATTCCTCTTCTTCTAAAATATATTCTAACTTACTAACAGAAACCTCATAAGCCACTCTTTTTTCTAGAACATCATCTTCTATCTTTTTCATATATTCCCTGCTTTGAATTCTTCCCCATACAGCTACTCGGTCTCCCACTTGGAATTTACCTGCATATTTGGCGTTTCTTCCCCAACTGATGCAAGGTATGTAATCGCTTTTTCCATAAGGGCGATTTACTGCTAATAACAAATCCGCTATTTCTCTCCCCAATGGAGTTTTTCTATAGATCGGATTTTTGCAAATATAACCATCTAAATAAATTAAATTAGTCTTTGTATTTTCTTCAATTTCATCTAGAAATTCAATTTCTCTTGCGAATACAGAAAGTACCAATCGATTCTTTCTCTCTTCATGTCGATTATAAGAGCGGAATTGCCCTTCTACTTGAACCACTACTCCTTGGTAATCTTTGTTCACGTCAATTAATCTTTCTGAAATCATCACAGGTATGATATCGTGACAATTGCTCAATCTTTCGACGCTTACCTCCACCATGTAAAATCCTTCTCCGTAAATTTCGTGGTTATAGGTAAAATCACTTACGATTTCCCCTATTAGTGTAACTTGATTGTTGTCTAGTTCTTTTCCATTCATTTTGTATTTCCCCTTCCTTACACTGATGTCCAATCGGTTTTCCCGACGCATGATAAATTCTACTACAGCTATTTCAAAAATAGAAGTCAAACAAATCGCAACTTCTGACAATTAGTTTATAAATGTAAAATATTAATTGTAGTTTGGTAAATAAACTTGTCGAATACTTGCAACATATTTGGATTAATGCTATAATGGACAAGTTTTTAACCCAATCAGGGTGCAAAGATATACTCTTTTCTTAGAAAGAGATTATATAAAGAATAAGGAGACTTCTATGAAGCAAACAAGAAATGATGTTAGAAACGTAGCAATTATTGCTCACGTTGACCACGGAAAAACCACTCTAGTTGACGAACTACTAAAGCAATCTGGTGTTTTTCGTTCCAACCAAGAGGTGGCAGAGCGTGTCATGGATTCTAATGATATTGAACGTGAACGTGGAATTACCATACTTGCAAAGAATACAGCCGTTACCTATAATGATACCAAAATCAATATTATCGATACCCCAGGCCATGCAGACTTCGGTGGAGAAGTAGAGCGTGTACTAAAAATGGTAAATGGAGTTATTCTAGTAGTAGATGCTTTTGAAGGAGCTATGCCACAAACTAAATTCGTATTACGTAAAGCACTTGAACTACACTTACCAGTTGTAGTTTGTGTAAATAAAATCGACCGACCAGAAGCAAGACCTGAGGAAGTTGTAGATGAGGTATTAGAATTATTTTTAGATTTAGATGCTGGTGATGATCAATTAGACTGTCCTTTTGTATTTACTTCTGCAAAAGCTGGTATTGCTTCTCTTGATATGAATACAACAGGTACAGATATGATGCCACTATTTGAAACTATTTTAGAGCACATTCCTGCTCCAAGTGGTGATCCTGATGCAGGAACACAAGTTTTAATTTCAACCATTGATTATAATGAGTATGTTGGACGTATCGGTGTAGGGAAAGTAGACAATGGTACGGTTAGCGTAAATCAAGAAGTTATTATTGTAAATGCGCACGAAGAAGGAAAGCAAAGAAAAGTTAAAATCAGTAAATTATATGAATTTGAAGGACTTAATAAAGTAGAAGTGAAAACTGCTAGTATTGGTTCTATCGTTGCTATCTCTGGTATTACAGATATTCACATTGGGGATACTCTTTGTTCTCTCGATGATCCAAATCCAATTCCTTTCCAAAAGATTTCAGAGCCTACCATTGCGATGCAGTTTATCGTAAATGACTCTCCTCTTGCTGGACAAGAAGGTAAGTTTGTTACAAGTAGACATCTTAGAGATCGTCTCTTTAAAGAACTTCATACAGATGTTTCTCTACGTGTAGAAGAAACAGACAGTGCCGATGCTTACAAAGTAAGTGGTCGTGGAGAACTTCACTTATCGGTATTAATCGAAAATATGAGACGTGAAGGCTTTGAATTCGCTGTATCTAAAGCAGAAGTTTTATACAAAAAAGATGAAGATGGTTCTCTTTTAGAGCCAATGGAACAAGCTATCGTAGATGTACCAGAACAATTTTCAGGTGCTGTAATCGAAAAGCTTTCTCAAAGAAAAGGTGAGTTACAAAACATGGGGCAAGCAAGTGGTGGATACACTAGATTAGAGTTCCTAATCCCATCTCGTGGCTTAATTGGATACCGTGGCGAATTCCTAACAGATACCAAAGGAAATGGAATTCTAAACACTGTATTCCACGGCTACGGACCATTTAAAGGTGATATTCAATACCGCCAACAAGGTTCTATCATCGCTTTCGAAGCTGGTGTAGCTGTTGCTTATGGACTATTCAATGCCCAAGACAGAGGAGCTCTATTTATTAGTCCTGGTGAGAAAGTATATGCTGGTATGGTTGTTGGACAAGCAGCAAAGAATGAAGACTTAGAAATCAATGTTTGTAAGAAGAAACAATTAACCAATACGCGTGCTTCTTCTGCAGATGATTCTCTACGTTTAACACCTAAAAAAGTACTAAGCTTAGAGCAAGCCTTAGAGTTTATCGATACGGATGAATTATTAGAGGTAACCCCAGAATCTCTAAGAATCCGTAAGAAAATCTTAGATCCTAACCAACGTAAACGTTCTAAAAAATAAACAAAATACCTAGTATCTACAAGATAGATACTAGGTATTTTTCTGTCTATTCCTTTCATTTCCAAAACGGGAATTTCCCACGCGGAAGTTTCTTCTCTAACTCTACATCTAATTCCGCGACTTGCTAGCTCTTTCTTGCTCTTTGGGATGTTCTATCGTCCAATTTTCTTCTACGTACCTACTTAAATCCTCTTTTTTGAGTTTAGTAGGTATGCTTTTTCACTTTTTCGATGATATATCATACTATTTCACTTTTCATACCTAATATTACCTACCATATTGCACTTATTTTATTTTAGTCCGTACCAATAATCATGATTTTTTTCAAAAATATAAAAATAGTACCTACCTAATTCTCGTTTATTTTGTTTCGTAGGTAAACTTTCAAAAGTTAAATTTTTAACGTACCTACTAAAATGAATTTTAACAAATTAGGTGGGTACAATTAGATATGGACAAGATTTTCCTTAGTGGACTCTGGCCTACTTTTCACTTGCTAATATATTTGAAAAGTTAGAGATTTTTTCACTTTTCCCTTGTCTTTCGTATAATCCAGATTGTATTTGGCGCGCTAGTACATTTCTTGACTATTCAAAAGCATTCACTACACCACCTTCTCGAAATACACTTCTTCCACCACTTCTACTATTGTCTTCCCTGCACTAATCTCTGTAATCTTTTTCTCAAATCCGTCCGCATCTTCAATCGCCACGATTACAGTTAAGACAATTACATCGGTATATTCACTCTCTTCTTGTTCCAAATTCCTTTGTGTCAATTCATACAATACTTTTCCTATGGTATTATAATCTGTATGTATCTTGATTCTTTTTCCTAAACACATAGTTGCCACAGGTAGGCTCTCTAAGCAAGCTTTTGTTGCATCCGAATACGCTCTGCAAATGCCGCCTTTTCCTAATAACTTTCCACCAAAATATCTAGTTACGACACAGACCAAGTTTACCAAGTCACTGCCCACTAATACGTCCAAAATAGGCTTTCCTGCTGTTCCTGCTGGTTCCCCATCATCATGGCAGCGAACCAATTCTTTTTTGGTTCCAAGAATAAAAGCACTACAATTGTGACTTGCGTCGTAATGTTTCTTTTTTATTTCCTGTATAAAAGCTGTTGCTTCTTGCTCGTTATCGATTTTCTTAATATAGGCAATAAATCTAGATTTTTGTTCTACGATTTCATCTTCATAGATCGTATTTTTGTTCCCATGAATTATTTTATAGTTTTCTATCATCCTACCACCACTTTACTAATTTTTCTATAATTGAACCACATTGCTTCCCCTACTGCTCGAAGCTAATTCTCTATTTTATAGTATAACTCATAAATCTCCTTTTTAATAGTAATATTCTCTCGGAATCTTGAGCCCTTACTTTTAGGGCTCAAGATTTTCCTTAGGGGACTCTGTCCCCCACTTGTTCATCACAAATCTCGGAATCCGTTTCCGAAATCCAAATACAAAGTAGGAACAAATCGTGTGAAAACGTCTGTATTTGGTGGCTGTTTTCTAGCCACTTAGGTACAGCTACGTTGTAACCGAGCGAAAGCGCATTTTGTGAATACTTTGTATTTGAATTTCGTAGGAAAGATTCCGAGAGTTCATTCGTAATATTCTCGCTTTCTTGTTTCT
>CAYJHO010000075.1:9712-10883 GCA_964369945.1 uncultured Lachnospiraceae bacterium | reverse complement strand
ATTGGTAGCGAACATACGATTAGCATAAGTGAATTTGAAGTATACGTGTAAGCTGTGAATTTAATACCAAAAGCAATTCACAAAGAAATTAAACCAATATTGTTGGAAAAGAAGTAAGCAATTAAGAAAAGAATTGGAGGAATTAATATGTGTACATCCATAGCATGGACGAATGGAGATTTTTATATAGGTAGAAATATGGACATTAGCTTCAAGTTTGATAAAAATGTGGTTATAGTCCCAAGAAATTATCCAATGACCTTTAAAGAACTACCTACACTAAATAATCACTACGCAATGATGGGGGCTGCGATGGTTCTTAAAAACTATCCTCTTTACGCTGAGGCTGTAAATGAAAAAGGTCTTTATATGGCGGGGCTTAATTTCCCAGGCTTAGCTAACTATAATAAAAGTACAATTGGGAAGCATAATATCACTGTAAATGAAATAATACCTTATATCCTCTGTAAAGCAGCAACTACTTCAGAGGCCTATGATCTATTAAAAGAGGTCAATATAACAGACACACCTTTCGTACCAGAACTGCCGATTCCTACGCTACATTTTATTATTTCAGATCGTACAAGTTCCATTGTAGTAGAATGTACTAAAATGGGTATGCATATTTATGACAATAAAACGTCTGTCATGACCAATAATCCATCTTTTGATATGCATTTACACAATTTAAATAACTATATGCATTTGTCAAATAAAAATCCGATGAATACAATGACAAATGAATTAGAGCTTAATCATTATTGTATGGGACTTGGTGCTTTGGGGTTGCCAGGGGATTTTTCTTCCCAGTCACGTTTTGTTAAGGCATATTTTTTAAAAGCAAATGCAGCGGCTGCAAAAACAGAATCATCCTCCATGATACAGATGTTTCGTATGCTTGATTCTGTAGCTATGGTACGTGGTAGTGTTATGGATGGCGATAAGCACGATATCACTGATTATTCTTGTTGCATCAACGCCGATAAAGGCATCTATTATTTCAAAACATATGATTGCAGTGGCATATCAGCAGTTTATATGTATAATGAAGACTTAGAAGGTAGTGATTTGATTGTTCATCCGTATAGTCAAAATACACATATTAATAAAATAAATTGATACAAATAAAAAAGTAACAATACTGACATTTAAACATAGGTCGTATTTGTTA
>CAYJHO010000075.1:5537-9702 GCA_964369945.1 uncultured Lachnospiraceae bacterium | reverse complement strand
TACCTTTACTAGTTTCAAAAGTATCTATAATGTTAATTTTCCATATTCTCACAAATTGCTAATAATTTCTTTGAAGTATTTGCATTGCGTATTGTTACTTTACTGTAAATAGATTTGCTAGCTATTTTACACCATCTTGTTTTTGCATAGCTTGCTTTTCTTGCAGACCAAAAGATCACATTTTCATAGTGTCCTACTTGTTCATATTCAGGCTTTGCTTCGCCAACCGATTGGATAACTTGTTCTGCGGTCATTGGAGGTATCAAAAATATTGCCTGATGAACCATCTCGACATCACTCTTAGAATCCCACCAAGATGGTGCATTAGCAAGCATATCAGCAAGTGCATTGCCACTTATAATACCAACCGGGATGGATAGATCAAACGTTTGATCTATCGCTGTTTCACAAATCTTTATAAGCTCACTTATATCAGTTTTATCGCTCTTAAACACTACATTTCCGCTATTAATATAGGTGATTACCTGATGAAATCCAGCTTCTTCAAAAGCAGCTTTTAAAAAGGGCATTGACACTCTATTTTTACCGCCCACGTTTATTCCACGCAACAATGCTATATATGTTTTCATTCTTTCCTCCAGACCGATGTATTCTTTGTATTTATAGTTTACACCATCTTCTTCAATTTTGCAAAAGGTTGCTTCCTATTTAGGGTTTTGTTTTAAATCATTATGTAAGCATTTACAGTAAAGTATGGGTGTGATATAATGTGCAAAATTGTGCTAGAAGTTTGCGAAAGATGGATGCAGCGAAAATACTTTGCAAAACAAAAGGAGATTGCGTATGATACATGAAAGTAAAATTACAGGTCTAAAAACAGTGGAACACAATGTTGATTTCTGCGTTATAGGTGGTGGTCTAGCTGGAATGTTTGCTGCTATATCTGCGGCAAGACACGGAAGTAAAGTGCTGTTGATGCAGGATAGAAGTGTGCTAGGTGGTAATGCATCAAGTGAGATCAGAATGTGGGTAAGAGGTGCATATGGCAATAGGGAAACGGGGTTGCTAGAGGAAATAGCACTAGAAAATATTGCTCGTAATCCTAGTTTGAATTTTTCTATCTGGGATACGATTCTGTATGAAAAGGTGAAAGCAGAAGATAACATTACACTGCTCATGGACTGCGCTTGCAATGATGCTATTATGCAGGATGACAAGATAATATCCATTCAGGGATATCAATCTACCACACAGCAGTTTCATGTAGTGTATGCAAAGTTGTTTTCGGATTGTTCGGGAGACAGCATCCTTGCACCACTTACAGGTGCAGAGTATAGAATGGGACGTGAGTGCCAAGATGAGTTTGGCGAGAGTATTGCACCAGCAGTAAGTGATAATAAAACAATGGGAATGTCGTGTTTGATACAATTTAGAGAAACAACAAAAGAACAACCATTTGTTGCCCCAAAATGGGCATATAAACTATCAAAAGAGCATTTTCAAAACAAGAGCGAGAGATGGTGCACTTCTAACTTTTGGTGGCTAGAGGTAGGAGGAACTCACCATAGTATTGATGATACTGAAGAGCTAAAGCATGAACTTTTAAAGCTGGCATATGGAACAGCAGACTATATAAAAAACTACTCAGATGACAGTATGAAAAATTGGGCGCTTGATTGGATAGGTTTTTTGCCAGGTAAAAGAGAATCTAGACGATATGTTGGAGACCATATCTTAACACAAAATGACGTAAGTGCAGAGGGGCGATTTGACGATTTAGTGGCCTATGGTGGTTGGAGTATGGACGACCATCATCCAGAGGGATTTCATACTAAAGAAAAACCAACAATATTCCACCCTGCTCCCTCTCCGTATGGGATACCATATCGTTCACTCTATTCTAAAAACATCAGGAATTTGATGTTTGCTGGTAGAAATATCAGTGCCACACATGCAGCACTTTCCTCGACTAGAGTTATGGCAACCTGTGCGATTATGGGTCAAGCAGTGGGAACTGCGGCGGCCATTGCAGTGGCAAATACCATTTCCCCAAGGGGGGTATTCCAGCATAAATTAACAGAATTGCAGCAAACACTTATGGATGATGATTGTTATCTACCTTTTAGAAAAAGATCTATTTCTCCTATCATGAAGCAGTCTCAGATCAGCGCGAAAAGCGAGGGTGTAGAACTACTGATCGATGGGATAGAGCGAGATATCAATGGGATAAATCATGCTTATGTTACAAGAAAAGGGGCAGAAATTGTCATGACATTCACGGAGGCGACTAAAATGGGAACACTAAGGATTGTATTTGATAGTGACCTTGAGCGCAAAGATATCGAGGATAATATTCTAAAAGAATTCCCAATGAGGTGCAATATTTTTCTAAACCAAGAGGCACTAGCCATACCCAAAACACTAGTGAAAGAGTTTGAGGTATATGCGATGGAGGAGTACGAATGGAAGTTGATACATAGAGAACTAAATAATTACCAAAGGTTGTGTAAAATTCCATTAAATAGGGTGGCTAAACAGATAAAAGTAGTTCCTATAGAAACTTGGGGGCACCAGGATGTCAGAATATACGCCCTAGAAGTATCGTCGACTGAATTGTAGCATATTGATATATTCTATTTTGATGAAGGAAAGGATACAAAAAGCGCTAGTCTTGTACCGCCCCCCAAAAGTTAGACCTAAGAATCTAACTTTTAGGAGGTCGGTACATCTGTATATTAGGACTAGCGCCTTTTGTATTAAAAAACATCTCTTATGAACTTTGATAAATTAAGTTGTTTAGAAAATGTAATCAGTGATACAATCATACCAATGGACATAAGTTTCTCCGTTTCTATCTATAGTAATTTTTTAAATTTTGCTTTGCACTATGTAATCTACTTTTTACAGCCAAGAGGAATATTAAGCATTTTTGCTATTTCTGCTTGAGGATATTGCTTATAATAGTAGAGATATAAAATCTGTTTATCTGTATTTTTTAAATTCTTAAAGTTGTTTCCACATCTTCATAATATATTTCTTCAAAAGGACTATAACTTAACTTATAACTAACGGCTTCGTCAAGTGGGAGTTCAAGGGAGTTTGCCTTTTTGGCATAGTAGTTTTTTATTTTGTTACGTGCTATAGTTAAAATCCATGGTTTGAAATTTGCTTTATCTTTTAGTGAGTTAATTTTATGGAAGGAAGATAAATAGATTTCGCTTAAGATATCATCGGCATCGCTTTTAATACTAACTTTATAGTATACAAACCGTTCCAAGGAATTTTCACATTTTTATAACAGTTCTTCCTATTCATTATTGTTCAGATTCATCACCTCCAATTATTCATTTGAAATCGATTTCATATATATAGACAATAAAGTAGGGCAAAAGGTTCACTGCTACATAAAAAATTTAATTTATTCTTATTACCTTAGCAGATAGCGCATTAGTATTGATTTTATTATTATTATTATTATCTTATATCATAGAGTTAAAATGGTAAATATAAGGGAGGTGAATTAGATGGTAGGTAATAACAAAACGAATAAGGGATTTACACTTGTAGAACTAATTATAGTAGTAGCAGTAATAGCAATTTTAGCAGGAGTTTTGGCACCACAATACTTACAGTGCGTGGAAAGAAGTAGGGAAACGAATGATATTCAAGTAGCAACACAAATTATGAGAGCAACTACTACTGTTATGAATGTTCCAAAAAACAATTTGCCTTCTGGTACTGATTTTACGATTACTTGGCACTCAGTAGAAGGTGAAGCATCTGACTCTAATTTGCGAGATAAATATCATTCAAATGGACTTAGTTTGGCAGAACATCTTGGAAACGAGATAAAAGCAATTATTTCTCAAGGCAATGGTATAGCAGCATTATCTGATGCAGGAAAGACTCAGGATTTTATTTTCGGGGGAGATGTAAATACTGGGAAAATTGAAGTTGCAGATGAAAATCCAAGTCCTGCTGCTAATGGATGGAATGCGGGTAGGAGTCTATGGGTTACAGAAATAGGAGTAAAGGCAACATTAAGTGATGAATTTTATTATTACTATTAACTTGGAATCAAGAGAAACCTTCAGCAGTATGAGCTGAAGGTTTTTATATTATTTCTAATCTTTTTCTTCACATTTCAAAAGAGAACATGTAAAATGAGAAGAAAAAGTTAATTTCAATGTGAAAATACTAAGTC
>CAYJHO010000075.1:0-5527 GCA_964369945.1 uncultured Lachnospiraceae bacterium | reverse complement strand
TCAGTATACAGAGAAATATAAAAGAGGGGAGAATGTGAGTGAAAACAAATGTAGAATATAATAATGGCAAGTATAGAATGCGAATTGCAATGGAAAAAGATGTTGATAATTATATTACAGCTTTTTATAGATTGGATGAAGAGATAATCTATTTTACAGGGTCTAATAGCACTTACGAGGAAAGCAAAGTTAGGGATTTCTTTAAACATTGTTTGTTTGATACTTCTAGATATGATTTCCTGATTTTTGATGAGGATAAAGTAATAGGAGAGGTGGTAATAAACGAAATAGATTCTAGTATTCAAGGTGCACATTACAGAATTTGTATATTTTGTCCAGAATATTTAGGGAGAGGAATTGGAAGATTTGCCACGGAGTCGATTATAGATTTTGCATTTAACCATTTGAATCTTAAAAGAGTAGCTTTAGAAGTATTTTCTTTTAATAAGAGAGCTATAAAGATGTATGAAAGCGTTGGATTTGTACATGAGGGAAGGTTACGGAATGCCGTTAAAGATAAAAGTGGCTATGGAGATATTTTATGCATGGCTATGATTGAAGATGATTACCACCATTAATGGTAGTAATCGCCAATTTAACAAAAAAGAAAAGCAGAACATGTAAAATGAGAATCCAAACAAATATTGAATATAATAGTCAATTATATATGAGATTAAAGAGGGAGATAGTAAAACAATGTTAAAAGATTTTACAAAGGAAAGTTTTGATATTATTGTTCAGGCTGGACAGTCCAATAGTAGTGGGACAGGATATGGAGATGCATCTGACCCCTATGTTCCTAGTGATGAAGTATGGTATTTCACAGGTGATTTTAATATAGAAAATGCTTGTGAATGTGTAGAAGGAAACCAGATAAGTAGTAATTTTGCGCTTTCTTTTTCTAAGGAATACCTAGATCATGGTTTGTTAAAGGGGGGAAGAAAACTGCTAATCCTTCGTACAGCTGTAGGAGCTACAGGATTTTTAGATCATAGGTGGGGAGAAAACGATGATTTGTTTTTGCGTATGATGGAAATGATTAGACTATCGTTAGAAATGAATCAAAACAATAGATTAGTAGCATTTTTATGGCATCAAGGTGAAACGGATGCACTACTTGGTGCATCCTATCAAACACATTTCAATAATTTGTCAACGCTGTTAACACTTCTAAGTAAAAGGTATAAATGTGAGAATATTCCTTTTATTGCTGGTGATTTTGTCAAACACTGGAAAGATGAGAATCAGAAATGTTGTAAACCTGTTGTTAAGGCGATTCAAGATGCATTTTGTAGTATGCCAAATGGAAATTTTGTATATACTGATGAATTACAATCAAATGCCCAAGTTTTTGATTGTGATGATATCATACATTTTTCTAGAGAGTCTCTTTATGAGTTAGGGCGCAAATATTTTAAAGTATTTTATGGTAGTAAATAGTATATTTATAGAAAAGAAAATGGCAATTTACCATTTTCTTTTTGGGTTTCAAATAAAGCATGATTTGTGTGTTTGAATGAAAACTATCTAGTCAAAGAAAATAGGACTAGACCATGCAATATTGCTGTCTTTTTGTTTGATTCGAATATACGCCCAATCTACATTAGATAAATCTATTGTTGCTGAAAAATTGCAACTGGTAGTAGCGGCAGTGATGTCAATTTCTTCCAAATTGGTAACTAGCTTAATATACTCCAACGGATCTGTTAGATTCAAGCTTCCATGGATATGTTTGGTTCCTTTCTTAGTTTCACCACCCATACAAGTGTTATCAGCAAAATATGATAGGGAAAGCTTTTCGCTTGTAGTACCAAAAGTTCTTCTTTCATAGAGGGCATCGAAAATATCTTTTCTAGTTAGGCTCTTTGCATAAACACCAGTGATACCAACTCCTTCATGTTCACCACCACTTGTAAATCCGAATTTATAGCCTCTTTTTAATCCTGCTTGGACAGAACTTCCCATTTTAGTGGGTCTTCCGTAGTCGATTGGATTAAACTCACATTCATCATATTCATAAGAACCACGAACTTGATAAACTTCTACAAGTCTCTCGAATTCACTATTGTAAAATTTCCAATCGTGCAAATGCTGTAGCTCGCCAGTGTGGTGAGGAATGGTCATAGCTTCTCCTACCTTTAATGTATTCCAAACATCCTCAATGCTTGGATATTCATATTTTACAGGAAGATTTATTCCATCATCTAAATATAAAATATTGTAGTGACCAATGGAGGTATTTGGATCGTGGGTACAAGTCCATTCTAGTCCAAGGAAAGAAACAAAGGAACCTTCTATATTATTAAAGTCAGCATACTGTTTCGTTTGAAGCCATTCATATTGATTCATGGAATCATGATCTGTTAGTAGACAAAAATCTAAGCCGCCAACATCACGACTAAATCTATGTTTTTCTTCCACTTCTGTACAATGGAAACGAGTGTGTTTACTACACTCAGATATATTAGAGTGCATATGTAAGTCACCCCAAAACAATTGAAGTGGTTCTCCACCAAACACTTCTGTTATCCTTTTTTCTTCAGTGTAACAAGGCGTTTTTACTAATTGTGTGATATTGTACTCACATGTTTTAATAAATTCAGGGACCTGCCCTTTGTAAGAAGATAAATCCAAAGAGTAGTCTTTCAAATCTTCACCAGGGTTTAAAAGTGAAAGTTCTAAGCACTCTTCGTTCAATCTAAAATTTATATGTTCTCTTTTTAGAACTTCATCTACAGATAAAGGGATGTCGACAAAGGCATTATTATTAAAAAAAGCTAATTTAACAGAATAATTTTTTGTATGAAAATCTACATATAGTACAAATAAAGTATGGTTTAAGATGAAAATTTGAGCCTCACCAGCTGTTTCAGAAGCAGCAATATCCAAAGCATCTCCTAAAAATTCTTTTCCCATACAGTTAGAAACAGAAACGATTTCTTCTTCGATTGTGACTTTGGCGATATGTATATTGCTATATACTCGCCAACCATGTCCAAAAGAAGGCATAATTACGAGCGGTAGGCTAGGATCTCCGGGTTGCCATTCATAATTTTTATATAGGGGACTCGAATTTTCCCATACAACATAAATAGCATCTTCGTGTACTGTTAGCTTTGGAGATTTGTCATTTTGAGTTTTTGTACCGATTTCAAAGGAATCTTGATTCGCTCCGATTTCTTTCATCATGATATGATATCTAAAATCAAAAAAACTTTCATAAGCAAGGAATAGTCTATCCTTGCATTCGATGATTGAACCACAGTAAGCTCTTTGATTCTTTGTCAAAGTTTCTTCTGTAATAGTAAGAGTCGTTTGATCAATTTCCAAAAGTTTCAAATCGGTATAGATAGAGTCATACTCTTCGAATACTATGAATAATTTTCCTTCTTTTTCTATCATGCTTGGATTAGCGATTTTGCCAGAAGCTTTTACCAGTTTTGTGTTTATAAGGGCATTTTCATTTACCATAGATAAATAAAAAGATCTACAAGAATTTTCGTATAAGGCATATAGGCAAAAGGTACCTAATTTCGTTTTGATGGCACATAGACTATCATAGTGCGCTTTTTCACTTGTGATTTCTAGGGGAGAGGAAGATTGGTTAGATAGATAAATTTTCCCCTTTAGCTTTTGATGTTCTAGCTTACTTTTTACATAGAGCTTACTACTTCCATTGCGTACATAACATGAGTTACTAATAAATGAGTGTTTCATATTCTAGACCTCTTTCTCTTTATATTATTTTTTAGTATAAAAGAACTATAGTTTTTTACAAGAAGTAATAACCACTTTGTTAGTAGTTTCTATTTGACAAAATTTGTAAGAAATATCTTTACTAACATTGACCAGATTCAGGGAACTTTGTTATAATTGCAAAAAAGTATAGGAGATAATTTCATGCAGAACAATTTATATGATTACGTTGCATATTTTAATTCGATAGATGATCAAAGATATGTCGGAGATATAACAAATGAGGAAGCCTATGAATTTCTATCTAACAATATTCCCTTGCTTGATTGTCCAGATAAAAATATAGAGTTGACGTATTATTTTAGATTTTGGGCATATCGCAAGCATATTAAAAACACACCTGAGGGAAGAGTCATTACGGAATTTTTTCCAGAAGTTCCCTGGGCAAAAAAGTACAATACAATTAATTGTGCAGCAGGTGCTCATCTGTTAGAAGGAAGATGGCTGAGGGATCAAAATATCGTAAAAGAGTATGTAAAATTTTGGTTTCATAATCCTCAGGATATCTTAAATTATACATCTTGGATTTCAGATGCAGCCTATCGAAGTGCTTGTCTAATAGGGGACTTCCAGTTTCTACATGATCTCTTAGAAGAAATGTGCTATTCTTATGAGTTATGGGAACAGGGTTTTTTATATAAGGGGAAGTATCCCATCGGTAAGCAAGAGAATGGTTTGTTCCGAAATATAGACGATAGAGATGGGACAGAGTGCTCCATAGGAGGGAATGGATATCGTCCCATGTTAAATAGTGCTATGCATTCTCAAGCGAAAGTGATTCGTAAACTTGCAAGGCAAATGGGGAAACATGATATTGAAGATTTATTTACAAAGAAAGCTAGTGATTTAAGAGAAACATACCAGAGACTGTGTTGGAATAAGGAGTTGCAGTTTTTTACCGTATTAAAAGATGATGGCTGTACCATTTCAGATGCTTGTGAATTACCTGGTTATGCTCCATGGCTTTCAGAAATTGTTGAGGATAAGAGTTTTGATCAAGCATGGGATAAGCTTCTTTCAAAGGAGGGATTCCATGCTCCGTACGGCCTGACTTATGTGGTACAAAATCATAAAGAGTTTGCATTGAATTATACGGGACATCATTGTCAGTGGAACGGTCCTTCCTGGCCGCTAACTAGCTCTGCTACTTTAGATACACTCTCTCGAATGCTACAAAAGAGGAATTGCGATTATGTGGATAGGAACGACTATTGTACTCTGCTTTCTATCTATGCAAATAGTCATAGAAGAACACTAGAAGATGGAAGAGTCATACCGTGGATTGATGAAAATATACATCCTTATACAGGGGATTGGATTAGTCGAACTATAATCAATACACAAGAGGGTGAATCTTTCAAAGGAAAGGAGAGAGGAAGAGAGTATAATCATTCTTCCTTTTGTGACCTTGTGTTAGGCGGTCTTTTGGGGATTGTAGCAAATGAAGATAACAGCATTTCTATCATACCAATGATTTCGGATTGTAAATGGCATTATTTTAGTGTGACGAATCTCTATATCAAAGGCTGTGATATTGACATCTATTTTGACAAAAATGGAACTGTTTATGATAAAGGTGCAGGTTTATTTTTATATGTCAATGGAGTACTTATTCGACAAGAAGAGAAACTGTGTGATATTCATAATATTAACTTGGGTAGTGCAAATATTTAATACAAAAAAGAGGACAGGAATATGTACAAACATTATTTAGAACTAATGGAAAGATTCGAGTTACCAAGTGAGGCTTCGTTCACATTAATAGAAGCGG
>CAYJHO010000074.1:0-10938 GCA_964369945.1 uncultured Lachnospiraceae bacterium | reverse complement strand
AAAAAGTTCGGGAGAAGTAGTAGAATTTACTGATTTTCTTTATCTAAGCGCAGCTTCTTTGATAGCTTGTGCCATAATTAATCCTATTATTTTTAAATTTGGAATGGAAACTACTAGAGTTATTATCATTATAATAGGAGCTATGATAAGTGGGTTAATTATATTAAGCATGAATACGATAGCATTAGATGAAATTCTGGACGTTTTCTCACTAAATGTGGAGCTATGGATAGGGATAGGAATTTTATTAAATATTTTATCGGTGAAATGCTCCACTGCTATTTTTAAGAGAAATCCAGGTGTTGTATAATGGAGGTGAGGGTATTAATATTATAATTAGTAATGCAAATAATCAGGCTATTTATAGTCAAATTTATGAGCAAATTAAGGTGGCAATTGTAGCAGGGAAGCTTAAGGAAGGCGAGTTATTGCCTTCCATTCGCCAGTTAGCAAAAGATTTACGGATTAGTGTCATTACCACCAAAAGGGCGTATGAAGAATTAGAGAGAGAGCAATATATTTATCCCATCCCGGGGAAAGGTTATTATGTAGCAAAGAAAAATATTGAATTGATTAAAGAAGTATATCTAAAAGAAATAGAAGAATATATGCAAAAAATATATGAATTAGCAGCACATTGTAATTTATCTTCCAAGGAAATTTTAGAGATGTTTTGTGCACTAAGGGAGGAGGAAGACTAGAATGAATCAGATAGAATTATTAAAAAATATCATTGAAGAAAGTTCTAATATTGTTTTTTTTGGTGGTGCAGGATGTAGTGTGGAGAGTGGAATCCCTGATTTTCGTAGTTCTAATGGTCTCTTTAGCCAACGCCTAAATCGCAATTTTACTCCAGAACAGGCAGTTTCTGCTAGTTTTTATTATCATCATCCAGAAGAGTTCTTTACATTTTATAAGAAGAATTTGATTTATCCTGATGCAATGCCTAATGACTGTCACAAAGGCCTAGCAAAGTTAGAAGAGGCAGGAAAATTAAAAGCCATCATTACCCAGAATATTGATGGCTTACATCAAGCAGCAGGAAGCAAAGTAGTTTATGAATTACATGGAAGTGTATTAAGAAATTACTGTACTAAGTGTAAGGCATTTTATGAGGCACAATATATCCTAGAGAGCGAAGGGGTGCCGCTATGCAAGAACTGTGCGTCTGTGATTAAACCCGATGTGGTGCTGTATGAAGAGGGATTAGATGAAGCGGTCATTATGGGAGCGATAGATGCGATAGCAAAAGCAGATACCTTGATCATAGGAGGAACATCGTTGGTGGTTTATCCAGCAGCAGGTTTAATCCGCTATTTTAAAGGCAATCATTTAGTTTTAATTAATAAGGGAGATACTTCGGCAGATCAAAAAGCAAATCTAGTGATACACGAAAACATAGGAGAAGTGTTTGCAAAGATATTAGAATAAAGAAAAAGGCTTGTAAAATCGTGATAGTTACAAGCCTTTTATGTTTACTTATGTTGATATCCAGTTATAATACACATAATCATAGCAAAAACTGCAAGATATGCCCAAAATCTATGTTGTTTCATTGTTTGTACCCTCCAATAATAGAAAATCGTCTTTTTTCATCATAGGTCTCGTTGCGGTAAGTGTTAAAGTGATAGTAGATGCATTGTGCAACCAAGCAGACGTCCCTGCCATTATGGTTCCTAAAATACCTAGTGCAATCAAGGTTGTATTAAAGCCTACAATGATACCATATTGATTATGGATTTTATTCATTAACTTGTTAGATAGGCGTCTAATATCTACAATTTTAGTGAGTTCATGAGAGAGAATAGAAATATCTGCAATTTCTCTAGCAATATCAGAGGATCCATTCAAAGTTAAGGAAACATCGGCTACACTAAGTGCTGGAGTGTCGTTGATTCCATCACCGACCATCAAAATCGTTCTCCCTTGCTTTTTGAGATCTTCTATAAGTGCGGCCTTACCATCTGGAAGAACAGAAGCATAGTACTTGTCAATTCCTAATAATCGGCAAGTATGCTTTGCATTATTTTCTCCATCACCAGTAATCATATAAATATCTTGGATTCCTTCTTCGCGTAGTTTTTCAATTGTAAATTTTGCATCCACTCTAGGCGGATCATTTACACAAATAATACCGATTAATTGATTATCGATGGCAAGATATACGGCGCTATTTGTACCGATTTCCTCTGTGATCCAATCACCTAAATTATTTGGGAAGGGAACTTTCTCATCTTCAAAAATAAAGTGTCTGCTACCGATAACTGCATGTTTGTTTTGATATAGACTTGCAATTCCGTGTGCAACAATATATTCCACTTTGCCATGTGATTCAGGATGGTGAATTCCCCTTTCTTTTGCTTCTCGTACAATAGAGGCAGCAACACTGTGTGGGAAGTGTTCTTCTAAACAAGCGGCAATTTTAAGAATTTCTTCTTGAGAATAAGATTCAGCTATTGGTATAATTTTGGAAACCTTTGGAATGGCATTGGTTAGTGTTCCAGTTTTGTCAAATACGATAGTATCTACTTTGGATAGAATCTCTAAGTATTTTCCTCCCTTTACTAAGACATCATGATTGACACTTTCTTTTAGTGCAGAAATGATAGTAATAGGAGTTGTTAGTTTAATGGCACACGAAAAGTCAACCATTAATACAGAAAGTGCTCTTGCAATATTTCCAGTTAAGGCTAAGGTTAAAAAGAATAATCCAAAACTTACAGGTACGATATCGTCAGCTAGACGCTCGGCACGGCCTTGAACAAGTGCTTTTTCCTTTTCACCAGAGTCAATTAGATTTAGAATCTTAGCGATTCGAGATTCACTTTGCAAACTCAGGACTTCGATGTCTATTTCACCATCTTCGATAACAGTTCCTGCAAACACAGATCCTTCTTTTGCTTTGTGAACAGGAAGGGGTTCTCCTGTCATGGTAGACTCATTGATTAAGGCTTCCCCTGATACGATTCTACCATCCATAGGTATTAAACTTCCTTTTCGTAGGCGAATAATATCACCAGTTACAACTTCATCTTGATGCACTTCAAGTTCTTCGCTGTCCTTTATGAGCCATATTTTATCTACATTAATCACTAAACTTTGTGCTAAGGCATGTTTAGCTCTAAGGTTAGAATATTCCAAAAGTAAATCAGAGAGTCGAAGTAAAAACATAGTAGAAGAGGCAGTTGTGAAATTGTTAGATAGGAGAGAGGCTCCAATTGCAGTTCCATCTAGAACCTCAACATTTATTTTCTTTCTACTAAGGGCTAGGCACCCGTGATAAATATAGGGGATAGCACGACTTAGGGTGTAAATTCTGTTTACGGAGAAGGGGACAAATAATTGCCTACTGATATGTCCTACACAGTGTTTCAGTATTTTTTTCTTGATTTCTTTTTCTAATGATTGTGATCGCTGCTCCTCGGAAGGAGTTCCATCCTTAATATCAGACAATGTTAAAGATGATAATTTATTTAAGATATCTGTTTTAGATTCTTTGCTGGAATAGGTAATAAGCACAGAGCCATTTATTTCGTTGGCGGTAACTGCTGTAATAGTAGGAAAAGCAAGGAGCAGTTCGGTCAATCCGTAACACTGCTCCTTGCTTAAAATATATTTACCAAAACGAACTCTGAGGCGGGATGGCTTATCACAGACAATGTGATATTTCATAAGCTTCTCCTTTTCTCCTTGCTTTATTAGCAGTTGCACTCAGATCCACAAGCACACTCATCGCCACAAGCACAAGATGCTTGAGCAGAAGCTTTTGCTTCTGCACAGATATCCTCAGCTTCTTCTTTGATGTTAGCAGCAGTTTCTAATGCTTTATCTTTCAACAACATTCCACCAGCAACACCTTTAACAGCTAGTTCACGAGCTTTCTTGGTCTTTAGGATTCCAAGTACTGCAAGACCTGTAGCAGCTCCAGCAGCAAAAATCCATTTTCTTTCCTTTGTAATCCAGTTTAGCATATAATTTCCTCCTTGACTAAATAAATACGTTTATAATATTATAACAAATTGTCGGAAAATATACTAGTAGTTTTGGGAATTATGCTAAATTTTCACCTAAAGATTTACAAGTATCTTCAGCCTCACCCTCAGGTGCACCATTGCACATATAAGTTTCAACACTCATAGCCACTGTTTCTTCTTCCCAATTTCTAAGCCATTCGCCATCACCCCAGCCGTAAGAACCGAATAATAGTACTCTTTTGCCACTAAGTAATCCACTAACACTATCCCACATTGGTTGGAATTCAGTTTCCTCTAAAACCTCAGCTCCCATAGATGGGCAACCAAAAGCAATACTATCATAATTGTCTACCATATCAGGTGTGAATTCTGCGGATGTAAAGATGGAAACATCTGCTCCTTTATCTCTAGCGCCTGCAGCAACTAAATTTGCCATTTCTTCAGTGTTTCCTGTTCCACTCCAATAAACTACTGCTACTTTACTCATAATATAAATCTCCTTATTTTCTTTTTTAAAATTATATTTAAGCAACTACCTGCTTTCTTACAGTGAGTTGCAAAATATCACGTCCTTCTTGCCACAATCTAGTGTAAACTTCTTTACATTTATCAAATTTAGCAAAGGTGATTAATGCTTGTTCTTCATTGTTGTAAACTTTCCAATGTTTGTAACAGCGAAAATTTTTCCCCTTATGTAGGATAAATCCATCTACATCTTCAGGTGGATAACCTAGAAACAAGCCGATTTCATGGGGGAATTCTTGGTAGTTTACTAATCGAGAAGCTAAGTAGGTTAAAACTTCATCTATAGTAAAAGAGTGATAACCACATTGAGTCAAAATCCTTTGTGCTAAAGGGTTTAACAAGTCTTTTGCTAACATATGTGCACGGAATACATAAATTAATGCAGTGCTATTGTGAGTGCTCATGATTAATATGGAAACACCTGTGCTTCTAAAAAATAGATTAAAGTACTTTACTTGTTTTTCTAAACATGAAATGTCTTTGAAACGTATGGTAAATAAACTTCCTGTTTTTATTCCTGCCAAAGTAGGAGAGCAGAATTCAATGATAGATTGTTCTAAACTCAAAGGATCCTCACTTTCGATAGTTAGAATATACTAACTCTTGTTTTTATTGAAAGCACCATGGAAATAGGTGCTGTTGGTTAGTGAAAACTAACGTAAAATTAATGTATAATATTTTATAAAAGTTGTCAATAGATTTTTTGTTATTTTTTCATATGTTATTTATTGACAAATTTTGAATATTCGGTTATATTGAAAAATAGTTAGCATTGGATAACTTTAAATAAGGAGAAGAGTATGCGAGGTAATAATATGGATTTAACAAAAGCAGTGATAGGAAATCAATATGAAATAGAAGGTGTGCTTTCAGGAGATGAAGAATTGGAAAATTTTTTATTTAGCTTGGGATGCTATGCAGGAGAACGAATTACAATTATTTCTATGATTTCTGGCAATTATGTTGTTTCTATAAAGGATGCCAGATACAGCATCGATTCTGAATTAGCAAAAGCGATCCAAGTAGTTGCATAATAAGGTATTTCTTTAGGAGGAAAAGGGAATGAAAATTGCATTAACAGGTAATCCCAATAGTGGGAAAACTACATTGTTTAACGCCATTACAGGTAAAGTGGAGCATGTAGGAAACTGGGCAGGAGTTACAGTAGCAAAGAAGGAAGGAAAGATTAAGAGTAACCTACATAGCAATGCAGCTGATATGATTGCTGTAGATTTACCAGGTGCATATTCTATGTCACCATTTACATCAGAAGAAAGTATAACAAGTGAATTTGTTAAGACAGAAAATCCAGATGTAATTATTAACATTGTAGACGCTACAAATTTAAGTAGAAGTTTATTCTTTACAACACAATTATTAGAATTAGGAATTCCGGTAGTAGTAGCATTGAACAAAAGTGATATTAGTACGAAAAAGCAAATCAATATCAATACTAAATCTTTAGCTGAGTCATTAAAATGTCCAGTAGTAGAAACAGCAGCAATTAATTCTGGAGATAGTGGATTAAAAGAATTGATAAAGGCTGCCGTGGAAGTGAGTGGAAAAGGGCAAACGGCTCCATATGCCAACACTTTGGTGGACGAAACAAATAGAGAAGCTGTTGTTGAGGCGGACAAAGCAAGATATGATTTTGTGAAAACGATTGTTAATAGTGTAGAAAAGAGAAAAGTAGATTCTCATAAGAAAACATGGCAAGATATGTTAGATATGGTAATTGCTAATAAGATTTTGGGAATTCCTGTATTTGCTGGTGTTATGTGGTTAGTTTTCACTATCTCTCAAACTTATCTAGGTCCTATCATTGCAGACTATTTAGTGGCTTTAATCGAAGGATTCCAAGGGACAGTTGGAGATATGTTAGGAGAAAATGTTTCGCCTATTTTAGCAACCTTATTAGTAGATGGTATTATCGGTGGTGTAGGTGCTGTTGTTGGATTTTTACCACTGATTATGGTAATGTTCTGGCTATTAGCTTTATTAGAAGATTGTGGTTATATGGCAAGAGTTGCAGTGGTAATGGATCGCTACTTAAAAGTGGTAGGACTATCTGGTAAATCTATCATACCTATGGTAATAGGTATTGGTTGTGCAATTCCAGGTGTTATGGCAACTAGAACTATTAAGAACAAGAGACAACGTAGAATGACAGCGATGTTAACACCATTTATGCCTTGTGGAGCTAAAATTCCAGTAATTGCATTGTTTGCAGGAGCATTCTTTGCAGATGCTAGTTGGGTAAGTACTTTGATGTACTTTACAGGAATTGCATTTATTATCATTGGAGCATTCTTGATTACTAGAATTACAGGGGCAAAGCATGAGAGAAATTTCTTTGTAATGGAATTACCAGAATACAAGTTTCCTAATATTTGGAAGGCAACTGTTTCTATGTTATCAAGAGCAAAGGCATTTATTATTAAAGCAAGTACTATTATCTTAGTTTGTAACGTAGTGGTACAAATTATGCAAACATACGATTGGAGTTTCCAAGTAGTAGCAGAAGGTGCTGAATCATCAAGTATTTTAGCATCAATCGCTGGCCCAATTGCCTTTATTTTGATACCATTAGGGTTTGGAACTTGGCAGTTAGCAGCTGCAGCAGTGACTGGATTTATAGCAAAAGAAAACGTAGTTGGGACATTGGCAGTAGTGTTTTCCATTACTAATTTCATTGATACCGAAGAATTGGCATTGGTTGGTGGAGCAACAGAAGTAGCTGCAGTGATGGGACTTACTTCAGTAGCAGCAATAGCATACTTAATGTTTAATCTATTTACCCCACCTTGTTTTGCAGCAATTGGAGCAATGAATGCAGAGATGGAAAGTAAGAAATGGTTGTGGTCAGGAATTGCACTGCAATTTGGAACTGGCTATACGATTGCATTCTTGGTATATCAAATTGGGACTTTAGTAACTACAGGTGCTCTAGGAACAGGGTTTGTTCCAGGTTTGATAGCAGTAGCTGTTTTAATTGGAATCGTAGTTATGCTAGTAATAAAAGGCGAAGCTAAATCTAGTGCGAAAGCAAAGTAATAGAGGTTTTCGAGAAAAGAGGGCAAATGTTAGATTTGATTGTTTTGGCAATTATAGTAATAATTCTAGGACTTGCAATTAGCTATATTGTAGTACAGAAGAAACGTGGAGCCAAGTGTATTGGTTGCGGATCGGAAGCTGCTTGTAGTAAGAAAAATGAGAGTGGATGCTCTTGTAAGAAATAGTTCTAATATAGAAAAGGATTTGTTTCGTATGAGAAACAGATCCTTTTTTACTTTGGCAATATCAGTACTACATCATGATTGAACTTGTCAATAGTTTTGTATTTACTATTAAAATGTAGGAAGAGAAGATATAAAAAAATTATTAAACAGCAGGATTTAAAGTATAATTAATTTGACTTATCGACAAGGTTTGATATAATGATTTATGGAAGATTTAAGAGAGTTTTAGAACAGTGGAGGCTAGTAAGTGAAGTCGAATAGATTTATTACGAAAAATATTATAACTTTGATTATAGTTATGACGATGTTGTTTATTGGCCTGTTAATTAATTGGGTACGTATCATAGCAGATGATGCAATTATTGAATCGAGTATAGATGAAATGGAGCAAAAAGGTAAGCAATATCAAATCATGTTAGAAGGAACCTTAGAAGAAACCTCAAATGAGTTGAGAAATTTTGCAGATTTTATGGCCGAACACTATGTAATAGGAGATAGTATTGTTGAATTTATGAATCAACAATCACAAAGTAAAGAATTCAATAATCTTCATTATATTGAATTTGATGGAAGCGGAATTTCTCTAGAAGGGGAAGTACGTGATTTTTCAGAGCATAGCTCCTTTTTACAAGCTCTAGAACATGAGTTTAGTATAGGAACTCCCTATATTTCTATGGAAAATTCAGATGTTGTATTTGATTTGTTTATGCCGGTGATAAAGAATGGGGAAACACAAGCGGTATTATTTTGCCAAGTATCAGTGAATGAATTCTTTGAAACAATTTTGGAGAGCAAAGATTATGAAGGAGATTTTTTCTTTTTAGACCAAGAGTTAAATATGATATTTTCCACAAGCGCGAATCATCTAGGACTAGCTTCTATACCAGAAGCAGATTTCGCTGCTATGGGAGAGGATAACATGAAACAAGCACTTAGTGATAGTTTGAATAAAAAAAGTGGCGCTTTTTACTATGACTATTATGGAACCGATAAAGTAATGGTATATTATCCAATTGAGATGACGAATATGATATTAGCCATGAATGTTCATGTAGAATCTTTGAGTAGTGAGATGATTCGAGCGGCAGAGTATTTTAATATTGCAGAGAGTATCATATATTGGACTGTAGTCTTAATGATTGTCTATATTTCCTTTGCACATTCACGATCCCATAAGGTGATTTCAAAGGTAGCCTACTATGATCCGTTAACACAGCTTCCTAATATGGCGAAGCTTAAAATTGAGATGACAGAAGTATTAAGAAAAAACAAGAAGAATAGGTATACAATTTTAGTTGCAGATATCGAAAACTTCAAAGCAATTAATGAAATCTTTGGATATGAAATGGGAGATCGTGTACTTAAAGGTGTAAAAACCTTATCTGATAGTTTTCAGGAACCAAGCATGATTACTGCTAGAATAGGAAGTGATCGTTTTGCCTTGTTTGCAGGTAATGATTTATTTACAGATTTAAGTAATTTTGTTGAGACTGTTTCTGAACAATATGACAAGAACATCCCGGAATTAGCAGATTATGGTGGTGCATTTAAAATAGGAAGATATCATATAGAAATAGGGGAGACTGATTTTGATGATATTATGGCAAAAGTAAATTTAGCCTATAGTAGAGCAAAGCAGACAAAAGGACAATTTTATTGTGATTATGACGATGCTTTTAGAAAAACACTACAAGCAGAAGCAGAAATAACAAATAAGATGAAACAGGCACTCAAAAATAAAGAGTTTGAAGTGTTTTTACAACCTAAATTTGATATTAATGAGAGTAAAATTATTGGTGCAGAAGCACTTGTTCGATGGAGAGAATCTACTGGGAATATGATATTTCCAAATGAATTTATTCCTTTGTTTGAAAGGAATGGGTTTATTATAGAGTAGGATAAGTTTATGATAGAACAAGTTGCTGCCATCATAAAAGAATGGATGGATAGTGGATATAGAGTTATTCCAATTTCTGTGAATTGCTCTAGATTAAATCTTCAAAAGCCATATTTGGTAAATGAAATTCTAGAAATTGTAGACCAACATGATATCCCCCATGAATATATAGAAATAGAATTGACAGAAACTGCAACGATAGAGATAGAAGAGAGTGTAAATAAATTATTTGAAGACTTGCATAATGCAGGATTTAAAATTTCTATTGACGACTTTGGCGCAGGGCACTCTTCCTTAGGAATGCTTAAGAACTTGCATGCAGATATTATTAAATTAGATCGAAGCTTTTTTATCGGAGGAAAAAGTGCAAGAAGAGACGACTTACTTATTGATAGTATTGTCAAAATGGCACACAATCTGAAGATGTATGTAGTAGCGGAAGGGATAGAAACTGAGGAGCAAGTAGAATTACTTCAATCGATGAACTGTGATGCTGTGCAGGGCTACTTTTATGATAAACCAATGCCAGTTTCTAAATTTGAAGAAAAGTATAGAGAAGATATGAATGAATTAGAAATTGAGAATTCAGAAAAGGTTTCTTTGATTCAACGCATTAATGATATTAAATATGCAAGTAGCTTTGTTCCTAGTGGAATGGTTTTAGCTAAAATGGATGAATCTTTTACCATAATTGAGGCAAATGATTATTTCTTTGAGATGATTGGTTATTCAAGGAAAGAGGTTAGAGACTTATTTTCCAACAAAGGAATCAATCTAATGAGTACAGAGAGTAAAGACGAAATGTTAGCATACTTTAAGGGAGAAGTGGAGCTGAATCCAGATACACTTTTAGAATTTATTACAAAGTTTAAATTGAAAAATGGTAGTATGCATAACTACAAATTGAGTGGAAAAGTAGAGCTAAATGAAGAAGCAGAACAAATGATATACACGTCAGTTACGGATATTACAAAGTATACTAATATGGAATAGTAGAGAGGGACTTGTAGGAGAATTTATAGCTCTCCTACAAGTTCCTTTGCCTTTCTTCTAGCTTCTAATAATACATCTTCGCCCTTTTGCGTAATGGAATAGTACTTTCGTACTTTCCCTTCCACTGTAATGTTTTCCATAGTTAATAATTCAGCTTTTTCTAAGTTATGAAAAATAGGATATAAGGTACCAGGACTGATATCATAGCCATGAGATTTTAGTTCTTCTATCATAAAAGAGCCAAAAATTGGTTCTTTTTTTGCATGGTGTAGTATGTGGATTTGAATAAATCCTAAAAATAATTTTCTTA
>CAYJHO010000073.1:0-10996 GCA_964369945.1 uncultured Lachnospiraceae bacterium | reverse complement strand
TAATATAATTGTCACCGCCACTTAAATAAGAATTGAGTTTGTCATCCTCTTCTGATTTGGCACTTAGAAATAGAATGGGAGTCATAGAACTAGAGCGAATCTTCTTGCAAATAAGATTGCCATCTAAATCTGGAAGCATCAGATCAAGAACCACTAAATCTGGTTTGTATTGATAGAACTTCTCTAAGGCATCCACACCATTCTCCGCTCGCTCAATCTGGCTAAAGTTTTCTTTTCTAAGTACTATTTCTAATACATTTAGTATAGAAGTGTCATCATCTACTAATAAAATCTTCTTATCTTCTAGCTTCATAGTTTCCTCCCTGCATTGGCTTATTAGAAATATTGTATTTTCTTTTGGGATAGAAGTCAATGAAAAGAGAATAGTGGGATAAGAAAGTAACGTGGTACTTAAGGAAGAAACTAATAATCCATTAAAATATTGGCAATATTTTTAACTTTATGTTAGACTTGAAAAGGATATAAAGCGGAGACTAGTATTGGAAATTGTGTCCATATTGTAGTAGAAAAAGTAGGTGGCTCAAGGGGAGTTTTTAATGAGAATAGCAGTTTGTGATGATGAATTCATAGAACCACTATAATAAATAAATTATCTTATAAAAAGGAAAAAAGAGAGGCAGTAAATTAGTGAAGACAAAAAATAAAGAAAGAAAAACATGGTTCAAGGGTGTTCAATTGATACTAGCTCAGGTTTGGAAAACTAAGAAACGCTATTATCTTTATATCATACTTGAAATGTTGAGAAGAAGTGCATATCCTCTAATACTTGTTTTCTTTCCTAAATTATTGATTGATAGTTTAGAAATGGGTGACAATAGATTAGCGATAGGGGCACTGATAGGATTTGCATTAGGAACTTTAAGTTTAGAGGTACTGGGGCACTTCTTGGAAGTAAAGATTCAAATCATAGAACAGGATTTACAGGAAAAACTTTCTATTTCTTTAAGTAGGAAAATGATGAGCCTTCCTTACGAAGTGATGGAAAGTAAGGAAAAGTTGGATGAACTACATTTTGCTAAGCAGTGTATGGAACAAGGCAGTATTGGACGATTCGTAAATTTAATGATTTTAGGATTTTCTTCTATCCTTACCCTTACTAGTATTTTCTTTGTGGTTTTGCAGTTACAATCCTTGATTGTACTAGCTATTTTATTGGTTGTGTTTATTCAGGTTATTTGTGAGAAAAAGCGAGCAGATTTTGAATATGACTTAACAGAAAAGAGTAGTACAATCGAGAGGAATCTGTACTATGCAAGAGATGGATTGACTGATTATAGTTATGCCAAAGAGGTACGACTTTTTCAATTAAGTAACTTTATAGAAGGAAAAATTAAACATTATAGTGAAGCTTATTGTATGCTACAAGAAGAAGCAGCGAATAAGACCGTGAAATTGTTTGCCTGGACCTATCTAATTGCTAGCGTTCAGCAATTTATAAGTTATGGATACTTAGCAATAGTAGCACTAGGTGGAGAAATATCGGTGGGAGATTTAAGTCTCTACCTTACTGCGATTGGTACATTTCGCTATACACTAGGGCAATTAGCAAAAACAAGTGTTGATGTGATGACTCAAAATAGATACCTTTTATCTTTAGCAGATTTTTTAGCGGAAAAGAGAGAACAAGTTTTTGAGGGGAAAGAAAGCATTTCTAGTATAAAATCTATTACCTTTGATCAGGTGAGCTTTACTTATCCAGAGGCCACCAGTCCTTCCTTAGAAGAAATCACATTACGATTTGAGATGGGAAAAAAGTATTCAATTGTAGGCGCTAATGGTGCAGGAAAAACCACACTAATCAAACTTATGATGGGGTTTTACCAACAGTTTGAAGGACAAATTTTAATTAATGACAATAAGATAGAAGGCAGGACAGATAAAGATAACTCTGAAGAGGCTTTTCAAAACTGGTTTTCTCCTGTATTTCAAGATTTTAAAATACTAGCATATTCTATTGCAGAAAACATTGCCATGGATCAGGTGTATGATGAAGAAAGAATTTATCATGTCCTAGAGGCAGTAGGATTAAAGGAAAAAGTAGAGACTTTAGCACAAGGAATTCATACAGCTATGAATCGAGACTTGGATCAAGATGGAACAGAGTTTTCCATTGGTGAAAAGCAAAAACTTGCCTTAGCAAGAGCTTTATATAAAGGAGCCCCTATCTATATCTTAGATGAACCCACAGCAGCATTATCACCGCAAGCAGAATATGATTTATATGAGAAATTCGAGAAGGTCACAGAGGGTAAGATGGTATGCTATATCTCCCATAGACTGTCTAGTTGTAAACTTTGCGATGAAATCATTGTATTGGATCAAGGAAAGGTAGTAGAGCAAGGCAGTTTCCAAGATTTGATCGAGAAAAAGGGATTATTTTATGACATGTTTCAAGTGCAAGCCTCTCAGTTTCATGTAAAAGAGGAGGAAGGTTATGCTTAAGACGACAATAAAAATATTAAAGGAAATATGGAGTAGTGAGAAAAAATCAATAGTATCTACAGCCGTAGCAGGAATTTCACAACGTTTGACTCAAGTAATTCAGGTATTATTTCTAGGAATATTAATAGATGCAGTAGCAAGAAATCTAGAATGGGAATGGCTCTTGTTATTGGTAGGAATTGTAGCAGTATTATTGTTAGTGTTAGGTTTATTAGAACATATCACCACACAATTTCAATCTGCCTATGGGTTTCGTGTTGGAAATATGGTTCGATTGAAGATCGAGAAGAAATTTCTTAATATCGATTATGAGAAAACAGAAGATGCGAAGGTTCTAGATCAAAAAGACATTGCGATAGATGCCATGTGGTCTTTTTTGGATGTAGATTACTTATTATTGAATCAAATATTGGGCTCTAGTATTAGTTTTCTTGCCTCAGCTGGAATTCTTCTAAGTGTACGTATTGAAATCATTGCTTTTATTTTAGCTATTAATTTAATAGAAATTAAGCTATATAATAAGGAGCTAGAAAGAAACAAAGAATTAGAAGAGGAAGAATCTAAAAAAAGAAGGGCTGTAAGTTATACAAATGATGTAATGCAGCAAGTGGAGATTGGAAAAGAAATTAGAGCTTATAAGGCGCAGGATTTTCTAGAAAAAACTTATCAAAAGTATAACCAAGCATTTCGAACTGTATCAAAAAGAAAAGCAATACTTAAAAGAAATTATAAGAGTCTATACAGTGTATTAGCTGCAATGAAACTATTAGGGCTTTATGGAGTTGCGATTTTGGAATTTACAAATGGAAATCTAAGCATTGGTACTTTTGCCATGTATATTGGAGCAATTCAGCTGTTTACAGATTCCTTTAAGAAGATATTAGAATCGATACAAGAACTTGCGATGGTAAGTAAATATTATGAAAGCTATGAGAATTTTATGAACTTACCTAGTAGGGAATCCTTCCAGGGAAAGGAAGAGTTTTGTTTCAAGAGGGGAGAAGAGGTTCAGATCGAATTTCAGAATGTGTGGTTTCGTTACCCAGATCAAGAGGAATATATCTTAAAAGGAATTAGCTTCTCATTAAAAGCAGGAGAAAAACTTGCCTTGATTGGGGAAAATGGTGCAGGAAAAACAACCTTAATTAAAGTATTATTAGGATTGTATGAGCCAGAGAGTGGACAAATACTGATCAATGGAGTTAATCGTAGCGTCTATGAGTATGCCAGTTATGCAAAAGTGTTTGCACCAGTATTTCAAGATTATAAATTATTTTCCTATACACTAAAAGAAAATATAGCATTTGATGAGCTAGGTAGAGAAGAGGATATATATCGAAGCTTAGAAAAAGTGGAACTAGGAGAAAAGGTACGAAATTTACCACAAGGATTAGACACTTATTTGACCAAAGAATTTGCTCAGGATGGTATTGATTTTTCTGGTGGGGAGAGACAAAGATTTGCCATAGCAAAGGCTAGTTTTAAAGGAGGACAAATAGCAGTCATGGATGAACCTACCGCTGCTATGGATCCCATAGCAGAAAGTAACTTATATCAAAAAGTAAAGAAACTTTTCGAACATCATGCCATTCTCTACATATCTCATAGAATGAGTAGCGTAGTGTTTTGCGATAGAATTATGGTCTTAGATAATGGAAAACTCTGCGAAATAGGTACTTATGAAGAATTGATGGCACAAAAAGGTTTATTTTATGATATGTATGTAAAGCAACAAGAGAAATACCAATTAACATAAAGAAACCATCCGTATACTTCAAAAATAAAAGAAGAAGATACAAACACTTATCAAAAGTAGAAGAATAACAAAAAGATAGGAACAGACTAGATTATGAGACAATTATTCAAAAAGGAATTAAAATCCGTTAGTCTATTGTCTTGGGCTATGAAATTAGTTGTGATACCAATACAACTATTATTGGCTACTTGGATGGCAGATTTAATGGATGTTGCTAGCCAAGGGATGATAGAAACCACCATCAAGGTTTCACTAGGGATATTAGTACTCAGTATAGGACATAAGTTGTTGGAATATCTCATGTCAATTCAATATGAAATGAGGCTAAGTCGAGCTTTGTGGACTTGTAAGTGTAAGTTTTATCAGCGCTTATTTGAAAATCTATTGGCACATCTTTATACTGCCAAGCGAGCAGAACTGATTGAAAACATTAGTGATGATTTTAATCGATTAACAGGAAAATATATTACAAATTATCCGAAACTAGGTGTAGGGATTTTAACAATCTTAGTATATACCACTGTATTTTTATTAGAATCTCCACTTCTTACGATGGTGCTGATTGTAATCGCTTTATTACAATGGTTACCACCCTTTATCATTGCTAGATTTTTAGAAGATAATTATGATCTAACAAGAGAGATGGATGAGAAGATTATGGATTTAACGGTTACAAGCTACGATGGCTTTGATACCATTAAACTCTATGGATTAAAGAAATGGTGGATCAAGCAATTAGAGGATTATCATAAGAAATACTGCAAAGCCTGCAATACGGGAAATATGACCTTAGCAGCAGAGCTTATGATGAAGCGATTTTTATCCAACTTGCTAAAGTATGGAACCTACGCTATTGTAGGAGGTTTTGCCTTATTTGAAATTATAAGTTTCTCACAAGGAATTCAAGTGATTGCCTTATCAGCAGGATTTTTTCAAGCATTCCAAGATGTATTTTCGGTATATCCAGAATTAGCCGTTACAAGAAGAGCGGAAAAGAGAGTGGAGAAAT
Organism: uncultured Lachnospiraceae bacterium; assembly: GCA_964369945.1. Taxonomy (GTDB): domain Bacteria; phylum Bacillota; class Clostridia; order Lachnospirales; family Lachnospiraceae; genus RGIG6307. Next base: position 5,768 of record CAYJHO010000073.1, on the reverse strand, counting down.
GGTCTAGGGAAGTGATAAGAAAAGTGGGAGAGTTCAGTCGCTTAGATTTATCTTGCGAAAATGTCAGTTTTTCCTATGATGAAAAGAAGGTTTTAGATCAAGTGACAGTAACTATTGATGAGCAAGATATTACCTTGATTCAAGGAAAGAACGGGGCAGGGAAATCCACTTTGATTCAGTTGCTTAGTGGCTTATTAGAGCCAGAGGAGGGGCAGCTTAAACTAGGAAGTTATAACTTAAAAGAAGTCAGTGATCAGGTATATCCAGAGCATATTTTTTATGTACCACAACAGGATGCTAACTTTGATGTAACAGCAAAGAGCTTATATGAAATGATGGCACCTATGTTAGTCAGCGAAGGAACAAAAACCTTGCAGTTAGCAAAGGAGTTTGGATTAACAACAGAAGCATTGGAACAAACCAATATTAGCCAGTTGTCAGGAGGAGAGAGAAAGAAAGTATTTTTATCCTTGGCTTTTAGTTCTAAGGCAAAGTTATTGATTTTAGATGAACCTACCAACTCTTTAGACCAGCATGGAATCGATTTGTTAAAGAAACTGATAGAAGAAAGAGGAAAAGGAATTCTTATGATTACACATGGACAAGAAATTGCCAGTGTAGCCAATAAGCATTACCAGATGCATCAAGGAGGGCTTAACCGTGAAGCAGTATAAAGCAGAATATAGAAATATCTACAAAGACTGTAGAAAAGCCATGATGCCAGCAAGCTTACTTTATCTAAGTACACGTTTTGGAAATGAGATAGTAGCCATATATCTAGCAGGAGTACTAGGTTCTTTTGCGGATGCAGTGCTTCAACTTAACTTTGCCGATGGAATAGAAGGATTAGGTAACATTGCTGGAGTATTAGTAGTATCCATCCTTGTGTTTCCAGCAGTGGGAGCTTTGGCGGATGTAATTATGGTAAAAGATTCGGTGAAACACGACCGCTTGGTATTGGCTAGATACTTAGATAAGAAGTACGAAGATATTAAAACCATAGACAAGGGAGAATTTCAAAATAGAATTGAGTGGGATCCTAATAGTTTTCGTATTAATTGGGTAAGCATGATGGAGCATCAACTATCTATACCAATTATCTTAGCTATTTTCTTCTATCAAACCTTAGCCATAAGCCCTCTTTATACCCTAGTGATTCTTTTGGTTTCAGGGATGAAGTTTCTAGTGCCGATAGGAGTAAGAAAGCTACAAGCTAAATACGATAAGGAAACAAGAGAGTATGAAGCAGGAATTCGTTCCCTTGAGACCAATTTGATTGTAAATCCCTATCTGCCAAAGATGTATGGTATTGTAACACCTTTGTTACAAAAGTTAAACCAAAGGTATGAAACATTTGTAAAGGAAGTGTTAGAAAAGCATGTGAAGTTAAAGATAGGAGTGCAGGCAGTCCAAGGGTTCTTAGATACATTTTGTACGCTATTGATCTTAATAGCAGGGGCACTACTTGTATCAGCAGAGATGTTAAGTGTGGGTAGCATTGCCTCTATGATTGCCTATTTTGCTATTTTCAATGGCATCATCAAAAGTATGACTCAGTTGATAGAATTTAAACAAATATCTAGAAATCTAGCTGAGCGTTTGCTGATGTTCTACCAAGATCTAGAAGTGCAAGAGGGAGAAGAAGTCCATCAGTTACAAGAACTATGCTGTCAGAATCTATCCTTTTCCTATGGAGAGCAGATGGTAGTAAAAGAGCAGAATTTGAAAATCAAGGCTGGTGGAAAATATGCTATCATAGGGAAAAATGGAAGCGGAAAATCTACCATGCTAAAGTTGATCAGTGGACTAATACATAACTACCAAGGGAACATATGTGTCAATGGAAGCGCACTAAAAGACATGCACTTAGACTCTTATCGAAAAGGGCTAGCCTATGCACCTCAAGAGGCCTATTTATTTCAAGGGACGGTAAAAGAAAATATTTGGTTTGGAAATCAAGAGGCAAAAGAAGAAGAGGTGGATGCTCTATTAGAAACCTTAGGAATGGAAGCTTTATCAGACAAAGAAGTAAGCATGTCACAAAATGACCTATCCGGTGGAGAGAAGCAGAAAATCTCTATTGCAAGAGCAGTCTTAAAAAACACTTCTCTACTACTCTTAGATGAACCAAGCAACCACTTGGATGTAGAGAGTATGGCATGGCTTAAGAAATGGATGGAGCAGTATCAGGGTACACTGATTTTGGTAAGCCATGATAGAAGTCTGTTAGTTGGTATGGATCAGTTTCTTGAAGTAATTGAAATGTAGAAAATCATATTGGGAAATACAAGCAACTTGTTGTATCGTATTTTCTTGTGAAATAGAAGTCAATAAAAAGTAAATGGTTGGATGAATAGAAAAAGTGTGGTTCTTTAGTATTAAGAATTACACTTTTTTTGTCGTTATAGACAATAAAATGTAAAAAATACGAAATATTGAAAAATTTTTGCTGAAAAGTGGAACGAAATGGAGGTGACAAACGTTATATATAGTGGGAGGAGAGTTTGAGGAGGAGAGGAAAATCAGTATTTTATTATTTAACTTCACGAGCTAGAGTAATCTTTACATTTGTGGGAAGTTCAGCTAAACTAAACATAATAATAGTATTTAAAAGCGAAAGGAACACCCCATGAACTCAAATACCACCTTAGATTATTACAACTCAAATGCCTTGGCATTTGCACAAGATACAGCTTCTGTAGATTTTAAAGAAACCCAGGACAAGTTCCTAGCATACATACCAAGTAAAGTGCGTATTCTTGATTTTGGCTGTGGCTCAGGGCGAGATACCAAATATTTTCTAGATAAGGGATATGAAGTAGAAGCAACAGATGGATCGGAAGAACTTTGTAAACTAGCTAGTGAGTATACAGGTATCTGCGTAAAACAGATGTATTTTGAAGAGTTAAAGGAAATAGATCAGTATGATGGCATTTGGGCATGTTCCTCTATATTGCATGTATCTAGAAAAGGATTACTAACAGTAGTGGGCAATATTTCAAGAGCTTTGAAGGTAAATGGCTATCTCTATACTTCCTTCAAATACGGTAGTTTTGAAGGGGAGAGAAATGGACGATATTTTACGGATATGACAGAGGAGTTGTTGGCAGAGTTCTTACTAAACTTTCCAGAACTTGAACTAGTAGAATCTTGGATTACAGGTGATGTACGCAAAGGAAGGGAGAGGGAACCATGGCTCAATATCATACTACAGAAAAAGTAATGAATGAAGTTTTCATTGAATCTACGGATGTGATGACAGGGCATACCAATCAAAATCGATATCTATATTACCAGTTGAAGATGAGCATGAGAAAGGCTTCTAGAATTGACATTATTGTTTCCTTTTTAATGGAATCGGGAGTCCAAATGATCTTAGAGGATTTGAAGGATGCCATCTCTAGAGGCGTGGAAGTTCGTATTTTGACAGGGAATTACTTGGGGATTACGCAGCCTTCTGCACTATGCTTGATTAAGAAGGAACTAAAGAATCAAGTAGATTTGAGATTCTATAAGGATAAGGGGCGATCCTTTCATCCGAAATCCTATATGTTTTATCACGAAAAGGAAAGTGAAATATACATAGGTTCTTCCAATGTGTCTAGAAGTGCTTTGACATCAGGAGTAGAGTGGAATTACCGTTTTACAGACAAGGCAGATCCGAAGAATTTCTCCATGTTTCAAGAAACATTTCTAGATTTATTTGAGCATCATTCCGTTGTTATTGATGATGAAGAGCTACAGCGATATTCGAAGTCTTGGAAAAGTCCTTCTGTGGCAAGAGATTTATCACAGTATGATGAAGTAGATCCAGAGAGTGAAACCTATAAAGTAAGTAAGTTGTATCGCCCTAGAGGGGCACAAATCGAAGCTTTGTATGCCTTAGAAAATAGTAGAGCAGAAGGTGCAAGAAGAGGACTGATTCATGCAGCAACTGGGATAGGAAAAACATATTTAGCAGCATTTGACTCTGAGCCATATGAGAGAGTTCTTTTCGTAGCACATCGAGAAGAGATATTAAAACAGGCAGCAGAGTCTTTTTATCATGTTAGAAAGTCAGAGGATTATGGTTTCTTTGATGGAAATAACAAAGTATATGATAAATCCGTTATATTTGCTTCGGTAGCTAGCTTAGGAAAAGCAGAATATCTAGAGGAAGGATATTTGGCAAAAGACTATTTTGACTATATTGTGATTGACGAGTTTCATCACGCAGTTACGAATCAGTATCAAAGGATTGTAAATTATTTTGAACCAAAGTTTTTGCTAGGATTGACTGCCACTCCCGAGAGGATGGATGATAGAAATATTTATGAAATTTGTGACTATAATGTACCTTATGAAATCTCTTTAAAGGAAGCCATAGAAAAGAGTATGTTGGTACCATTTCGTTATTATGGAATCTATGATGAAGTGGACTATAGTAAGGTGAAATTCTCCAATGGAACCTATGATACCGAAGAGTTGAATACCGTATACATTGGAAATATCAGACGATATGACATGATCTATAAGCATTATAGGAAGCATCAATCGAAGAGAGCCTTAGGCTTTTGTTGTTCGAAAGCCCATGCAGAAGCAATGGCAAGAGAATTTTGCAATAGAGGCATTAAAGCAGTGGCGGTATATAGTAATGCAAATAGTCCCTATGCAGAGGATAGAAGTGTAGCCATTGCAAAGCTAGAACATAAGGAAATACAAGTGATTTTTTCGGTGGATATGTTCAATGAGGGAGTAGATATCGCATCTGTGGATATGGTGATGTTTCTTCGTCCTACCCAATCTCCGATTGTATTTCTACAGCAATTAGGCAGAGGCTTACGTACGAGCAAACAAAAAGAATATCTAACGGTACTTGATTTTATAGGCAACTATGAAAAAGCAGGGAATATTCGAAATCTTTTGAAAGGTACGAACAATAGAAATCTTGAACTACAGCAGGGTAAAAGTACAGCAGAGAGCCCTTACCCGGATGGCTGCTTGGTAGATTTTGATATGAATGTGATAGATTTATTTGCAGAACTAGAAAAGAAAACATTGAGCAGAAAGCAAATGATTCAAAATGAGTATTATCGTATTAAAGATTTATTGCAGGGACAAGTGCCAACAAGAATGGAATTATTTTCCTACATGGGATTTGAAGTGTACGAGTATTGTATGAAGACTTCCAAAGAAAATCCATTTAGAAACTACCTTAAATTCTTAGCAGATATGGGAGAATTAAAGGTAGAGGAACAGTCATTAAGAAATAGTATAGGATTTGACTTCTTGCAGTTAATAGAACAAACCAATATGCAAAAAGTATATAAAATGCCCATCTTATTTGCTTTCTACAATCATGGGAATCCCCAAATGGCAGTAACAGAAGAGGAAGTTCTGATGGCATGGAGAGAGTTCTTTGATCGAGGTACCAATTGGAAAGACTTTGCAGATGGGATTACCAAGGAACAATATCAGGCAATGACAGACAAAGAGCATATAAAGAAAGCCAAAACCATGCCGATTAAGTTCTTAAAAGAATCAGGAAATGGCTTCTTTGTGGATAAAGAGGGATATGCACTTGCTTTAAGTGGAGAACTGATAGATATTATTGGACAAAAAACGTTTATCAATCATATGAAGGATATTTTGGAGTATAGAACGATGGAGTATTATCGAAGAAGGTATGATAGTTTGAGTAAAGATTGTAACCGTGTTTAAAACAAAAATCTTATAAGCTATTCCTATAGTTTAATTTAACAAATGGAGGAAGCCATGAGACGCTTTTT
>CAYJHO010000072.1:0-11211 GCA_964369945.1 uncultured Lachnospiraceae bacterium | reverse complement strand
ATCGTATGTTAGAACAATTTTATCCAAATGTATATGTATTAGCATTTAATGAATTATCGAATAATATTCAGATACAAGCGATAGGAAGTATTCGAAAAGAGTAGGGGTAGTTATGGTAAATAATAGTCAGACAAACGAACAATACAAAAACTTAACAATCGATGAGCTATTTTTACTTTACAAGGAAACCAAAGCAAATGATGTGAAAAGTGAAATTGCAATGCGGCATATGTATATTGTGAAAAGTATTGCCATACAAATGAGGAATGTTTATATAGGTTTTGAGCAAATTGATGATATTATTCAAGAAGGTGTTATTATTATTCTAAAAGCAATAGATAAATTTGATCCAAGCTTGAATATTAAGTTTGACACCTTTGTTTCTAAAAGAATGAGAGGCATGATTATTGATTTGGCTAGAAAGCAAGATTGGGTACCTAGAACATTAAGAAAACAATACAATGATATTAATGAGTTTGGGAATCAATACTATAAAGAACATGGGAAGAAACCTAGCGATAAAGAGATTTGCGATAGCTTGGATTTAACAGATGAAAAGTATCATGAAGTTATGGGGAAATCTAGTATGTTTTCAGTGCTCTCTTTAGAAGCTACTATTGAAGAAACAGGCGAACTTAGAAAGAAAAATATTCAATTTGGGAATTCAGAAGAAAGAGGACCAGAGGAACATGTTATCATCAATGAACTGAAAGGGACTTTAAGTCAGGCAATTCAGACATTACGCGAAAAAGAGCAGTTAGTGATTTCTCTATATTACGTGGAGGAACTCAATATGAAAGAGATTGCAAAAGTGTTAGAAATTAGCGAACCAAGAGTTTCACAGATTCATGCAAATGCAATAAAGAAAATGAAGAAATTTATGGAAGAAAATATAGAATAAGGAGACGCGATATGTTACAAGGGTTTTATAATTTAACATCTGGAATGTTGACACAAACAAGAAATCTAAATGTAATTAGTAATAATATGGCAAATGTATCTACACCAGGCTTTAAGAGCGATCAAATGATTGCAACTACGTTTGATGAAGAATTAGTGATTCGAAGTGAAAATAAAGCACAGATAGATGGAACTGTGATAGGAAGTATGGGATCTATTCTAGTGGCAGATCGTAATTATACCAGTTTCCAGCAGGGTGGTTACAGTATGACAGGTAATTCTCTTGATTTCGCATTAAGTGGAAGTGGTTTCTTTGTATTACAAACAGCAGAGGGAAATAATGTATATACGAGAAATGGTTCTTTTTCTTTAGATGAAGATGGATATTTAAGCTTACAAGGATTAGGACAGGTGTTAGGAACCGATGGGAATCCTATTTTATTAGGAACAGACCAAGTGGTTGTGAATAGTGTAGGTAATATTTTTAATGAAAGTGGTCAACTATTAGGGACCATAGCTTTTGCTGATTTTGAAAATTATGATGAGCAATTAACCAAAACCACAGGTGATGTGTTTATAGCCACAGGTGATGTGCAAACGGTAGCAGGTGATGTGCTTCAAGGTGCAGTGGAGAGCTCGAATGTTGACTCTGTTTATGAAATGACGAAAATGATGGCAAGTCAAAGAACTTTGCAAAGTGGTGCACAAATTCTGACGATGTATGATCAGTTGTTAGCGAAAATCGTGTCAGATATCGGACGAGTATAATGTAAGGAGGAATGAATGAATACATCTTTTTATGCAGCATCAAGAGCTGCTAGAACGCAACAATCTAGATTGGATGTGATAGCGAATAATATGGCGAATGTCAATACGGTTGGCTATAAATCACAAAGTACGGTGTTTCAAGATTTACTATATTATAATATGAGAGCATCAGAGGAAGAGGTAACTAAATTGAATGCAGGAACCGGTGTAAAAGTGAGTCACACTAACACTGATTTTTCGGCAGGCGGATTAATGGCAACTAGCGATAATTTAAGCTATGCAATTCTTGGAGATGGTTTTTTTGCAGTTCAAAATCCTGCTACTTCAGAAATCAGCTATACTAGAAATGGGCAGTTTTATTTATCAGAAAGAGCAGATGGTTACTATCTTTCTACCGATAACCAGAAGTTGGTACTAGACCAAAATGGGCAAGCAATAAAGGCAGTGGATGGAGAAATAAATGCTAATTTTGGGATTTATACCTTTGCTAACACAGATGGAATGCTTTTAAAGGGTAATAGTGAATTTCAACCAATCGAGAAAAACGGAGCTCCGATTCTGCTTGCAGGAGCCACAGTGTTAAGCAATCAAGTAGAGTTATCCAATGTAGATCTAGCAAAAGAAATGGCTGGTACGATTGAAACTTCTAGAGCGTATTCTTATGCTTTGAAAATGGTACAAACATCTGACGAAGTAGAACAGACAATTAATAATCTAAGGTCATAATTAAAGGGGTAAACATGCAAATAACAAAGTATGAACAAATAGGTGAGTTTGGGGAAGATATGTTAAAAGAGATAGGTAATATCGGCACAGGAACTGCAGCTACTGCAATTTCTGACATGATAGGAGCCTATGTTAGAACTACTGTGATTGATGTTGATATCATGAGTTTTAGTGAGGCTATTTACCATATAGGAGATCCCGAGTCGCAGACATTAGGGATTCTATCTGAAATGACAGGCGAAATGGATGGGGTCATGATGTACTTATGTGATTTAGATTTTGCCAATACTATCTTAGGAACATTTTTACAAACTCAAATAGAAAATTTTTCTGAACTTCAAGAGATGGAACAATCCGCACTGATTGAAGTGGGAAATATTATCATCTCCTCTTATGTAAGTGCCTTGTCATCGATAGCAAATGTAGAAATTGATTTATCCGTTCCAGTAGGAACAGTTGATATGTTGGGTGGTATACTCAATGCACCTATGGTTGAAGTAGGATATGAAACAGATAAAATAATGATTGTTAGTGGAAAATTTATCATTGACGAAAAGGTATACGAAAGTAGCTTGTTAATGGTACCGACGATGAAGTCGCTAAATATATTGATGCGTTTATTAGGGAGTATGTGTGAATAATCAAATAATAGTGCAAATTGCAGACATGAAGATGGGTAAGAAGCATGGCACATTAATTACATATGCCTTAGGGTCTTGTGTTGGGATTAGTATTTATGATCCACAATTAAAGCTGGCAGCATTAATACATATTATGTTACCAAATGCAGTGAATCCAAAAGAAAGCATGGTATTTAAATTTGCTGATATTGGAATCAAGGAGACTCTTAGAAGGATGGATATCTTAGGTGGAGTGAGGCAGAGATATATTTGTAAAATTGCTGGAGGCGCCAAGATGTTTGATGTATATAGTGCTAGTAATCTAAGTAATATAGGAGACCGCAATATAGAAAGCGTAGAAACTATTTTGCGAAATGAAGGAATTAGAATTGCCAACAGAGATGTAAGAGGCAATTATGCTAGAACAATGCTTGTAGATATTGAAACTGGGCTTGTTTCTATTCGAACAATAGGGAAAGCCGAAAAAAACATTTAATAGTAGGGAGCTAGGGTATGGTTAAGACAGATATTTTATTAGAATCAGGTACAAATGAAATTGAAATTATTAAATTTACCATTCACAATGAATTATATGGTATCAATGTAGCTAAAGTTAGAGAAATTATGATGTCTAATAAGGCAAAGCCTGTTCCGCACTCACATAAAGCTGTGGAAGGGATTTTTAAACCTAGAGATACTATATTTACAGTAGTAGATTTACCATATTTCTTGTCAGGATTGCCAACAGACCCTGGCGCAAAAGACTTGTTTATGATTACCAATTTCAATAAGATAAATATAGCGTTTCGTGTACACACCGTAGTAGGGATTCAAAGGCTTTCTTGGGAAGATATAGAAAAGCCAGATATCACATTAAGCAACGGAAGTGAAGGAATTGCAACTGGGATTGCAAGAATAGACGATGAACTAATTGTTATTTTGGATTTTGAGAAAATTGTAGCAGAAATTGCCCCAGAAACAAGTTTCCAAATCGATGTTACGGATGAAGCAACAAAGCGTGCGGAAAGAACAAGCAAGATACTGATGGCGGAAGATTCTATGCTGTTAACAGAATTAATTAGTAAAGCATTAACCCATGCGGGGTATGTTAATTTGCTTAAGTTTAACAATGGTCAAGAGTTATGGAACTATCTTAAATTAATAAAGAAGCAAGAGGATAGTTTGAGTCATGTAGATTTAGTAATTACAGATATTGAAATGCCACAAATGGATGGGCATAGGTTGACAAAATTAATTAAAGAAGATGAGGTATATCGTGGGGTTCCTGTCGTTATTTTCTCATCATTAATTAATAGAGAAATGGAAATTAAAGGAAAAGAACTAGGAGCAGATGCACAATTGACAAAACCAGAGATAGATAATTTGGTATCTGTGATTGATAGATTAGTAGCTAGAAATAAAAAGTAACGGAGGACAATTTTGTGGCAGTTAAAATAGTATTAACCAATCAAAAAGGTGGAGTAGGAAAAACTACATCTACGAATTGTTTGATTGCACAATTAGTAAGAGAAGGCAAGAGGGTCCTGTCAATAGACCTAGATCCACAGGGAAACCTAGGCTTTAGTTTAGGGTTGAATATCGAAGAAGGACACAGTGTATACGAGGTACTAAATGGTGATGTGCCAATTAAAGAAGCTATCATTCATACGGAAGATGTAGGAGATGTACTTACTTCGAATATTTTACTAAGCCAAGCAGAATATTTGTTTCGCAGCGATGATAGACAATTATTACTAAAGAAGCAATTAGAAAAGGTAGAAGCAGAGTATGACTTTATTATTATTGATACACCGCCTGCGTTAAATATTTTGACCATTAATGGGTATGCTGCAGCAAACTATTTAATTATCCCTATGGCAGCAGAAATTTTAAGTTTAGTAGGATTGATTCAGTTAAAGGAAACCATAGAGGCAGTTAAGAAGTCAGTGAATCCTAATTTAGAAGTGTTAGGCATCTTATTAACTCGATTTTCAAATAGAACTAATTTATCAAAAGAAGTAGAAGAAATGGCAGCAGCAGTAGCAAAGCAAATAGGAACCAGTGTATTTAATACAAAGATTCGTACTGGAGTAGCTGTGGCAGAGGCACCAGCGCATGGGATGAGTGTGATTGAATATGCACCGCGAGCAAAGGTAACAGCGGATTATATTGGATTTGTGAATGAGATAGTAAGTAAAATTAATAGGGGGTAAGGCTATGGCTAGAAAAACAAATAAAACAAACCATGTGTTAAATCTACTTTCCACTGGAATGGAAGAAGGTACGGATGATGGAATGGCAACCGTAGAATCTGCAGAGCAAAATCTTTCAGACTCTATTAAAGAGCAGTTAGAACAAGATTTTCAAGAACCAATAATAGAAGAGCCAGTTGGAGAAGAGATTTCTGAAGTTAAGGATATTTCAACCGATGAAGTAATGGAAACTGTGAAGAAAGAAACAAAAAAAATTGATTTCGAATACGTAAGTGTGATGGAAACATTAGTAGCGGAAATTATTCCAGATTACTTAAAAAAATACGGAAAATGTACCTGCCAAAGGTGTCAAGTAGATGCAATGGCATTAGCTCTAACCAATTTACCATCAAAGTATGTAGTAGTAGATGAAACTAAAGTATCTCCAATTATGAATTTTTACGGACGTCAATACGATGGTCAAGTTACCGTAGAAGTAACAAAAGCATGTATTCAAGTTGGGGAACACCCTCATCATCCATAAGAAAAGTTAAGACTTAGTCTTAACTTTTTTTCTTTTTGGTCGATGATATAATAAGATAAATGGAAGTAAATATTCATAATTGGAGGTAAATTTATGAGTTCAGTAAGTGGATTAAGTAGTTCGACAACAAGCAATTTACAAGGATATGGCGGTTTAGCCAGTGGTTTAGATAGAGATTCATTAATTGAAAGTATGACATATGCAACACAAAGTAAGATTGATCAACAAGAACAATTAATTGATAAATTAGAATGGGAACAAGAGGCTTATAGGGGCATCACAGATATGATGCATGATTTCCAAGAAAAGTACTTGTCCTATACATCCTCTAGTAATTTATTGAGTAGTGTCTTTTTCTCACAAAATGTCTTAGGGGTAACAGGTGCATTCAGTGATTTGGTAAGTGTAAGTGGGAGTGCGAATTCAGGTGCATCTTCGCTACCTACTATATTGGGGGTTAAAAGTTTAGCTGAGAATGCAAAGTATACGAAAGGGGATGTATCAGAAAATACTCTTTCTACCGGAAGTATTCCATCATCTGCAACAACGAATCTGATTGAAGGCAATACCATTATCATAGAGTATGGAACCGTAGACTATAAACTTGAATTAAAGCAAGGAGAAGGCTACAAATATGGTAGTATGGAGGAGATTGCAGCTAGTATCAACAAACTGATGGCAGAAATTGATACCCCAGATGGGGAACTTTCTAGTGTTGTATCAGTATCGGAATCTGGTGGAATACTCACCTTTTCTGATAAGAATTCTGGTGGGAAGAGTTTAAGTATCTCTGGCGGAACAGGAAATGTGCTACAAAATTTAGGCTTTGTAGCAGAAGGTGAAAGTTTAGATAGTGAAGGGATTTCTTTTTCAGGAGGTACAGTTAGCACAACTCATCCATCTAAATTGACAGAGACGAAGACGAATGTAGAGTTACTCAGTAATGCTACATTGACTTTCGAATACAATGGTAAATCAGAAACCATTACACTAGATGAATATGCAGCAGGCGCAAGTTTAGAAACTATCACAGCAGATTTACAAACGAAATTAGATGATGCCTTTGGAAGAGGTAGAATTTCAGTGAATCTAGATTCCGCTACGAACCAACTTAACTTCAAAACAACCATTCCTTCTGGTGGAGAAGATGTAACTTCCACTTTAAGTATTACAGGAGGAAGTTCTGGCTTGATGGGGGAAGAAGGCCTATTAGGAGTAGCCTACGGAGAATCCAATCGTTTAAATGTATATACTAGTATTGCAGATTCAGGACTTTTCTTCGATGCTGCGGATACTACAGGGAATTTGGTGATTTCTAATAATGGAAAGACCTTGGATTTAACAGCGGAACACGGACTTACTTGGGATAGTAGCATTAATTCTATTCTAGAGGCAATCAATGAAGATGGCAGCTTGGGAATCGAAATCAAGTACCAAAAAGAAACAGATGCCTTTGTTGTGAATGCAACAGAAGAGGGGGCTAGTGGTGTCATTGATTTAGGTGGAAACTTAAGTAATATTTTCTTTGGTGGAGAGACAAGCACTCCAATCTATGGAAAGGATGCAGAAATCTATGTTCAATACGAAGGAGCTAGTAGCCCTACCCTAATTACAAGAGGCGACAATAGTTTTTCTGTAGATGGAGTGACCGTAGAAGTCAGTGGTACCTTTGGTTTTGACGAAGCAGGAAACTATATTGAAGGTACTGAGAAGGTATCTATGACAGCCGAAGGCGATGCAGAGAAAGTTACAGAAGTGGTAAAAGGAATGGTAGATGCTTACAATGAGATGTTGAAACTCATTAATGAGGAAGTAAATACCAAATATGATAGAGATTATCCACCATTAACAGATGCACAAAGAAGTGAAATGAGTGAATCTGAGATCGAAAACTGGGAAGAAAAGGCAAAAGAAGGCTTACTTTACAACGATTCAACCTTAAGAACACTCTCTAGTGATTTGAGATTTATATTACCTCTTTCTTTAAGGGATCAATTTGAAGAGATTGGGATTACTGTTTCTAGTGAATATAGTGATAATGGAAAGTTGATTTTTGACGAAGCTAAATTTACGGCAGCATTTTCGGAAGATCCAGAGAAAGTGCAGGAGTTATTCAATGGGGATAATACTAGCACAGATGGCAGTACCACATCCGTTGGATTTATGTCCCAACTAGATACTATTATCGATAGATATGCAGGAATGACAGGTTCTAGTAAAGGATTGCTCGTTGAAAAGGCGGGATCTACTCATGCACCAACCACGATTGTTCAAAACTATATGCAAGAAGAAATTGACAATGCTAACGACGCATTAGAAAGGTTGTTAGATCAACTAGAAACAGAACAAGATCGTTATATTAGTGAATTTACAGCTTTGGAAACTTTGATTTCAGAGATGAATTCGCAAAGTAGCTATTTGAGTTCTATGTTCTCATACTAAATAAAAGGATTTGGCTAACTTATGAGTGAAAAAGGATATCAACAATATAAAGAACAGTCTATTTTGACCATGACACAGGGGGAACTACTTTTAGTACTTTATGATGAGTTGCTAAAACGATTAAAAAGAGCAGAACTTTCTTTAGAAGTAGAACAAACAGAAGTGTTTCTTCAATCAGTGAATAAAAGTATTGAAATTGTTCAATACTTGAGACAAACCTTAGACTATGACTATGAAATTAGTAAAGAGCTATTTCGTATGTATGATTTCTTTTTATATGAATTTAACAGAGTAAAAAGTAATCATAAAATCAGTATTTTACAGGATGTTCAGCCTCTTGTTAAGGAATTACGAGAAGCTTTTGCAGAAGCGGTAAAAAGAGCATGATGGATAAAAGTAAGATTAATGAATTAAGTAAGGAAAAGTATCGAAGAATTTGTCAGGTCTATAATTCTACTAAAAACATCGTAGAATCGTTAAAGAGAGATGATAGAGATCAAATCAAGATATTACTTCGCCAAAGAGGTGAGGCTTTAGAACTTGCAAAAGCATGTAATAAAAAGATGGAACAGTTATTAGATCGAGATAGATCACAGGAAGCGAGGCAGTTGACTAAATTGATTCGTGGGGATGTTTCAGTAGTACTTTCAGGTGCAGATGCTATCGTAGAAGAGATCAGAGAAACGACAAAGAATACCAAAGCACTGTGGCAAAGTAGTGTAGAAATGGATAAAGAAATGAGTAAAAGGCTTATGGGCAAGAAATCCTTTTATGAATAAAAAGAAGAGTTAGTTACGGATAAAATTGTAACTAGCTCTCTTTTTGTAGTAGCATTGTACTTAATTTGAAAGGATCCAGATTGGACCACTGGCACTTGCAGTTTTGGAAAGCTGATTGTTTAAAACTTCAGCGTCCCAAAGGGTGTTAGAATTTTCTTCACTGGCTGGGTCTGCAACATAAAGAAGTCCATCAGGGGTATAGCCGTGAATGATGATAAAGTGTCCTCCATCTGTAAAATCACCAGGGCCAACGAGTAGAACAATTAGTTTTCCACGGGATAAGATGGATTCTGCAAACTCAAAAGTAAGAGTATTGATTCGCTCTACCGTTAAGTTATATGCTTTAGCACCTTCTGGAATAATCTCATGATAAGATCCTTGCCCTGAAGCGTGGTAACCGTTATCATCTGCCCATATTGCAGCATCAATCGGAGTACATGAGGTATCCGATAGGCTACTTACTGCGATGGCAAGAGCGGTGGGACCACAACCGTGGCTTGCCATGGGATCTACATTGCCATAGAGGTGGTGGCTCCACTGGCTATCTCCTTGGTAATACATTTCAATCGGTATGATGGTATCCATGAGTTCTGTCTCTAAATTGGTAAAAGGCAACATAGCAGTTGTATCATTTTTTCTAGGGCTGGTTTCTAATCCGGCAGCGGTATTGAGTTTCACAGTGGTTTTACCTCCACTGTTTACCTCTTCAATGGACAAAATGATACTGAGAAAAGAAAGTAACATAATAACTAATATTTTCACTTGGTATACCTCGTCATTTTATAGTATAATGTTTATATCGGATAAAAATGGAGATAAATAAGGATGAATGGTGAAATCAGTTTTCAACAGGTTACAAAATTCTATGAAGGTGAACAAATAGGAGTAGAGGATCTCAGCTTTTCCATTGGGAAAGGAGAATTTGTGTTTCTGATTGGCAAGAATGGATCAGGGAAAAGTACTATACTCCGTTTGATTACGGGGATGGTTCTAGCTGACAAAGGAGACGTTATGGTATCCAATCGTAGTATTAATGCGATGGATAGAGAAGAACGTTTGTATCATAGAAGACATTTGGGTATAATGGAAAGAGATTTTCCTTTGATGTTAAATCGAAGCATATATGATAATTTAAAGTTAGTACTATATGCCAGTAGTGATAAGAGTCGGTTTTTTGAAGAACAGATTGATAAAGCTTTGTCGATCGTAGGTTTAAAGGATAAGAAGAAACTTATGGCAAAGCAACTATCTCAAGGAGAGCAGGCCAAGGTCATGATAGCAAGAGCAGTTCTATCCAATCCACATATTTTAGTATTAGATGAGCCAACAGCGAATTTAGATTCTACGATGGCTTTAGATGTTATGCGAGTATTAGAAGAATTTACTCGTATGGGAGTTACTGTAATTGTAGCTAGTCATAATAGTGAGATTGTTACCATGATGAGAAAGCGAGTTTTGGTCATGATAGCAGGAGTTTTGGTTTCGGATCAAAAGCATGGGGAATACGACTACAAGAAAATGGATATTTACGAGGAGAAGAAGATCATTGAAATACGAGAGAAGAGAAAATTATAACAGGAAATGTTTAATTGAATTATTAAGTGCTATCGTGAATCAACATGAGTTACCGGAATGGGATATCTGGCCAGATTGGGCTCAAATACTTAAAATATCTGAATTACATAACATTACTAATTTATTATATTATGCAACGATTGCTTGGGAAGATAAGAGTTTAACAGGAGTGAAAGAAGATATCTTGGAAAGCTATCGTCAAGCAGTGATAAGGGAAGAAAAGTCAAGTCAAATTCTTGATCGTATCTTAGACATCGCAGAGAAGGAAGGGGTTTCTTATCAAGTTAGAGGAGATTTTTTCTTTCGTGATTTCTATCCTCAAAAGGAAATGGCAAGTATTCAGAGGATGTCTTTATTTATAGATAAGAAAAGAGAACATAAGTTACAAGCCATTTTGCATCGCTTTTATTTCGAAAAGCAGGAACATACAAAGGAAGGTGGCAGATCCTACAGAAAGGTACCTGGCATTAAAGTAGACTTATATACAGAAGCTGCGTTTCTAACAAAGAAAACAAGGAAAATGTTTGCACAAAAGATTGGGAAGCAAGTAGCGTTGAATTTAGAACAAATGTATGTTTACCATATGATTCGAATTGCTGAATTATTTTCCCATGGAGAGATACAGATGAGACATGCACTTGATTTTTGGTGCTTTTACGAAAAGA
>CAYJHO010000071.1:0-11251 GCA_964369945.1 uncultured Lachnospiraceae bacterium | reverse complement strand
TGGACTAGGCGGGAGTCGAACCCGCGTCCAAAAACCTATTCCCTGTCCTTCTACTATCATAGTTAATTACTTTGGTTGCCCCATTCCCTCCTGTAAGTTGAAATTAACAACCCCATACATTCAGTAGCTTCATAATACGCCCAAATACGCAAAGCTTAATATTTGTCGTTTCCCACTTTAGATTATGCCTGGGTCTTAATGTGTGGGTACACTAAGTCAGACAACTGCCACTAGGCAGCGTAAGCTAATTTGTTATCAGCGTTTAAATTAATTGTGTGATTTGACGCATCACCTGCGGATAGCTTCTCCAGCTGCAAGACCCCTGTCGAAACCTTGACTAGCCCTTAATCATTTAGAGGTTATTAACCTTAAACTCCCTTTGTGTTTCACGCTTTTGATCTTTCTTAGCAATATCTTGGCGCTTATCATGAAGTTTCTTACCTCTTGCAAGACCAATTTCTATCTTAGCCCTACCATCTTTAAAGTATACTTGAAGTGGTACTAAAGTACAACCCTTTTCTGCTACTTTCCCTGCCAATTTTCTAATTTCTAGCTTGTGCAACAATAACTTTTTCACACGAAGGGGGTCTTTATTGAAAATATTCCCCATTTCATATGGGCTAATGTGCATACCATAGGCAAATAACTCTCCCTGCTCGATGCGCAGAAAAGATTCCTTGATACTACACTTACCAAGTCTTAATGACTTCACTTCTGTACCATGAAGTACAAGGCCAGCCTCGTACTTCTCTTCTATAAAGTAATCATGGTACGCTTTTTTATTGTTTGCAACTAATTTCATTGCTTCCTTTGCCATGCTTCCCTCCGTGCCTACTCTATCGTCTCTTGCATCTCCATTCCAAAATCAATGGTTCTTGTTAATTTATCAGCTTCCTCTACTATAACAGAAACCTTTTGCCCTAGGCAATACGTATTTCCTGTTTTTTCTCCGATCATCATATACTTTTCATCGTCATAATGGTAGTAATCTCCAGGAATTTTCGAAATATGAACCAAACCTTCTACTGTATTTGCAAGTTCTACATACATACCCCAAGAAGTAAGTCCAGATACCACACCTTCAAAAGTTTCACCAATTTTATCTTCCATAAACTCTACTTTCTTAAGTTTAATGGTTTCACGTTCTGCTTCCTCTGCTCTTCTCTCTGTTTCCGAAGATTGCTTGGTCACATACTCTAAGATATTCTTGTAATGACTCACTTTATCAGCATTTAATCTTCCACGCAATTGATCCTTAATAATTCTATGAATTTGTAAATCAGGATATCTACGAATTGGGGAAGTAAAGTGGCTATAATATTGACAAGCTAGTCCAAAGTGACCTGTACTTTGCACCCCATATCTTGCCTGCTTCATGCTTCTAAGTGTTAATCTAGAAATCATAGCCTCTGCCTCTGTTCCAGAGATATTGTCCAATAACTTTTGAATCTCCTTAGGATGAATCTCTTCTCGAACTCCAGCCTTGATAAAGAAACCAAAGTTGTTGATAAACGTTACCAACTTGGCAATTCGATCTGGATCTGGTGTATCATGAGTACGATATACAAATGGTAATTCCTGCCAGAAAAAGTGCTCTGCTACCGTTTCATTGGCTGCTAACATAAACTCTTCGATTAGCTTAGTCGCCACATTTCTATCATAAGGTCTAATATCGATTGGCTTTCCTTTTTCATTCAAGTAAACCTTACTTTCTGGGAAGTCAAAATCGATAGATCCACGTTTTCTTCTCTTTTCTCTTAAAATAGCTGCTAGCTTTTCCATTTCCTGAAACATAGGAACAAATTCCTTATGCGCTTCTATTTCTTCTGCATCTTGATCTGCTAAGATCTTCTTCACACTGGTATAAGTCATACGCTTATTCACGTTTATTACACTCTCATGAATATCATAAGATACTACTTCACCTTTGTCATTGATGGTCATAGAACAACTAAGAGCCAAACGTTCTACTCCTGCATTAAGAGAACAAATCCCATTGGATAGTGTGTGAGGTAACATTGGTACCACACGGTCTACTAGATATACACTAGTTCCTCTTTTTAATGCTTCTTTATCTAAGGCTGATTTCTCCTGTACATAGTTTGTTACATCTGCTATATGCACACCTAAGTGATAGAGACCATCTTCCACCTGTAAACTAACAGCATCATCTAAGTCCTTGGCATCTTCTCCATCGATGGTTACCATCATCATCTGACGTAGGTCTTTTCTGCCTTCCATATCTGCTTCTGTCACATCTAGAGATACTCGCTCTGCTTGGTTCAACACTTTCTCACTAAAACTATGGGGAATATCAAAAGCTCTAACTATGGAAATAATATCTACTCCTGGATCATTTAAATGTCCTAAGATTTCGATCACTTTTCCTTCTGGCTTCTTTCCAGGCTTACCATAGTCTGTAATCTCTACTACTACTTTATGTCCATCTACTGCACCTTTGGAGCGCTCTTTTGATACAAAGATATCTTTGCCCAACTTCGTATTATCAGGAACTACAAAACCAAAGGCATTGGACTTTTGATAAGTACCCACTACTTGTGTAATGGTTCTTTCCACAATGCGAATCACCTTTGCTTCTTGTCGCTTCCCCTTGTTTCCCTCTAAAACTTGAACTTCTACTACATCCTTATGAAAGGCTCCATTTACATAGTCTGCTGGAATAAAATAATCCTCTTCTAAACCTTCCACCTCTACAAACCCAAATCCTTTACTATGACTAATAAAGGTACCTACCACAGATTCAATCTCACGAATCTTGTATTTCCCCCTCTTGGTCATCTCAACTTTACCTTGTGCTAATAATTCATTTAAAACTTCCTTTAACTCATCCCTATCTTCTGGTCGCACCTGCAAAAAGATAGCTAGTTCCTTTTCTTTCATAGGAACATATAAGTCATCATTCATTAAATTAAATACTTTATCTATTCTTTTCATCTCTTACCTCCGATATGATGTTTATACTATTATTAATGCACAAAAACCCTTCTTATGCAAGAAGGGTTTTGATTATTATTACCAAATGAAACTAAAATACACTCAAGTTAAGAACAATCGCTAACAAAAAGAAAATGATCGCCACATACTTTGTGATTTTCACTAAATTTCCTTCCATTGAACGGCCTTTATTCTTGCCCCAATATGATTCAGTTCCTCCGCCATTTAATGCGCTTAAACCTGCTTGTTTACCCTCTTGTAATAGCACTAATGCTACTAATGCGATACATGCTAATATAAAAATTACTGATACTACGATTCTTAAAATTTCCATGAAAACATCCCTTTCAACTAACAAAATATGCTATTTCTTTTCAATACAGTTAAATATATCATATCTGTGTATTGATTTCAAGCTTTTTTTCACTATTTTTGTATCCTAGATACAATCTCTTCTAAATCCATATATACATTTTCAAAAAAATCTTTATATGCTTTACAGAAATAATTCTTTTCTCTACTACAAGTTGACACTGGTTCACAATTCCTTCTACAGCCATTCCTACAAATAGGGTACCACTTGCACTTCTTGCATTCTTCTGGCACACAATGGGATTGTTGAATAAATGCTAATTCTTCTCTTTTTTGATCCAACTCTTCTAAGCTATGGGTTACAAAATTTCCTAATTTCCATTCATCTAAAACATAAAAATCACAAGGATATACACTAGCATCTGCTTCTAACACCCACTGTTTTCCACATATCCCCATCATATTGCAGCTTTCTGGCTGCTGCCTAGTCAATATCATTAGCAAATTTTCAAAATAACGATTGTATACATGGTTTCCGTTTTTTAAATCCGTATACCATTTTCGAAACAATGTAATCAAGAAGTATCTAAGCTTTTCTGGGGTAAGGGAATATTCCTTTCCCCCTTGTGCTTCACCTAAGGGCTCTAAACATTCTATATATTGTTGAAATGCAAAATCATTTCTCTTATAGAAATTGTAGATTTTAGCAATGTTATCTGCAATTTCTCCATGTACTACAGTCAAAATATTAAAATCAACCTCATACTTTTTAAATAAGTCAATACTTCTCATGACTTTGTCATAGGTACCTTCGCCCTTAGCATCCACTCGGTATTTATTGTGTAATTCCTCGTATCCATCCAATGAAATTCCAACCAAATAATGGTTCTCTTTGAAATACTTCGCCCATCTTTCATCCATGGCATAGCCGTTGGTTTGTATAGCTAATTGCACGGAAATCTTATTTACATTATATTGCTCAATCAAAAGTGGAACCTGACGAAAAAACTCGAAACCTGCAAGGGTCGGTTCTCCCCCTTGAAATGCGATTGTTACAAAACCTGTAACTTGTTCAAAAACATTCTTAATAACAGCTTCTAAGGTTTCTACACTCATGATTCCAAAGGATTCAATCTCACGATTGTTCATTTCATCAATATAAAAACAATATTTGCAGCGCATATTACACAAGCCAGAAGCTGGCTTGATCAATAAACTTATGGACTCCATATGTCCCTCCTAGTTAGACCATCGAAATATAATTCGGATATTTTTCTATTGCGTTTTTGATACTTCTTTTGGTTGCCATCCCGCCTCCAGATAAGATAACTAATATATTATCAAGATTCGGCAGTTCTTCTACCACTTCGGTATCTAATTTATTCCCTACTCCATTTAATAGGTATAAACCATCTTGTAATTGTAAGTATCCTTTTAACCGATAACTATTGGGCAAAATCATTTTCAGACAAGGTTTCAAACGTTCTAAATCTATATTCTCATTTACGTGAATAGAATACTTTCTTGTAGTAATATCTTGTGTGCTTACCTCTGTTTTCTTGTCCTTTGGCACAAGCTCTAAGATAGCCTTTTCCAAGTCTCTCTCAATCTCGCCTTGTAAAACAGCATAGCTTTTTGCATCAGAGTTTAATTGCTGTAATAAGATTTTTGTATCCTCTAAATCTTCCACTTCTACTAAGTCAGGCTTACTTAACAAGAAGATATCTGCTGTTTTGGCTTGCTTTTCCACTACTAAGGCTGTACTTAAGACTTTGTGAAAGGTACGTAAATCCACCAAGCAAATGCAACCGCTGTAGCACAGGTCTGGGAATTGATTACAGATAATATTTCTAGCCTTTGTGGTATCCGAAAGACCTGATGTTTCTACCAAAATCACTTCCTTATCCTCTTGCAATATAATATTTAATGCCTTTTCAAAATGCTCCATCCTACAAGAACAGAAAATGGATCCATTGTTGATTTCTTCTACCCGAACACCTGTTTTTCGCAAGGTATCTCCGTCCACTCCTACTGTTCCAAATTCATTTACAATTACCTTTAGTTTATCAGCTGGAAATAATTTTATCAAGTGATTCATAAACGTAGTTTTTCCTGCACCAAGAAAACCAGTAATAATATATATTTTTTTCATTCCTATCTCATCTCCTAATCATTAAGAGAAGTCCCCACCTTGAAAGTTAACCACTCCCAAAACTAGAGACTTCTCCTATAAGTGCGTCATGCACCTTAACTATTTTACTGCGTCGATAGCCTGCTGTAGTTCTTCTTTTGAAGGTACAATAGATTTGAATTTCAATTCACCATTGATGTAAAGGGATGGAAGATTTGGAACTCCCATTTTCACACATCTAGCAATATTTTCCTTCATGGTGTACTTGTACTCTACTAAGTCAATGGCATCACCGTAATGAGCTTTGGCTTCGTTTGCTGCTCCCATCATATAGGTACACGCTGCACAAGTTAAAGAATCTAGTGTAAAAACTTCAACTAAAGGCTTTGTTAGATTAGCATAATCAGGTAAGTCTACTTGAATATCTTCTTTTGGTGCTTCATAGTTTTTCACCATTTCACGAACAGAATCTAATTCTCTTACCGCTTGTACTACAGCTATTGTATTTTCAACTGGTACATCATATGGCATATCACAACCAGGTGCTAAGATAAAGTTTGTCTTATCTTCCATACTATCTAATAAGTCTACTACAAACTTCATATTATCTTGTTGTGTACCATGTAACATCACAGTTGTTAGCGGAATATTTCCACCAATTACTACATTGTAGCTATCTGTAATTTTCTTAGCTTCTAACAAATTAACATTTTCATCTACTGAGATAGAATCAGGTTTTGTCAAGCACATTTCTTCAATATTTCTAGTGGCATCACCACAAACAAAGAAAGAAGATAATTTGCCTTGACTTCTAATATACTCAAAGATATCTGAGAAAGGTTTTGTCATAAACTGTCTAAAGTGATCTGCAGAAATTTGAGAAATCAATGGATCTACTACAGCCACAACATCCATACCTGCTTCAATATAGTATTCGCACATAGCAATTGAAATCTTAGCACAATATGCCAAAAACTCTTCTACTGCATCTTCATCATCATACATATCCATGAAAATATCATTACCACGCAAATGTGTTGCTAAAGTAAATGGTCCGCAAATCAATCCGTAAAGAGCTGTGGAATCTCCTACTTTTTCTTTCATCTTCTTCATCACATTTAAAACCATCGGAATTCTTCCGTCAGTCTTCTTAGGAATGGTACATTCACAAGGTGTTACTAGCTCCTCTTCTCCCTCAAGTGGATGACTAGAAACGGAAGGTGGTGCATCATCTGCCCATACCAAATCACAACCTAAACATTCTGCTTCTAATTGTAAGTCAAACATGACAGGCAAACCTGAAGGCTTATATAGACGATGTACTTCCATCAATACTTCGATTAACTTCTCCTCATCTTTTAACACTTCTGTTGCTGTATATCCTAAAATTTTACCTGCATGTACTCCTGCAAATGGTACCCATGGTACTTGATCCACCTTTTCATTATGTAATACTTTAAATAGTAATTCTTTTTGATTCATATCCCTAGTACCCTAACTTCCTATTTTTGAATTGCTGCTTTTGCTGTCTCTGCACAAGTAGCTGCGTCTGGTGTGTAATAATCTGCTCCGATTTGTTCTGCAAATTTAGTATTAACCGGTGCTCCACCAACCATAACTACATATTTATCTCTAATACTCTTTTCATTTAATCCTGTTACTACTGCTTCCATATTAGGCATAGTAGTTGTTAATAATGCTGACATACAGATAATATCTGCATTGTTTTCTTCTGCTGCATTGATAAAGCTGTCTGCATCTACGTCAACACCTAAATCGATTACTTCAAATCCAGCACCTTTTAACATCATAGCTACTAGGTTTTTACCGATATCATGTAAGTCACCTTTTACAGTTCCGATCACAGCTTTTCCAACTGGCTCTGTTCCTAATTCAATTAACTTAGGCTCTAAAATTGCAAGACCTGCGTTCATCGCTCTTGCAGCTACTAAAACTTCAGGTACGAAAACTTCATTGTTCTTGAACTTCTCTCCGATGATCATCATACCACCTAATAAACCGTCGTTTAAAACTTCCTCTGCGTTTAGGTTCTCAGCAACTGCTTGCTCTACTAATTGCTTTACAATTTTAGCCTTTCCTTTTTGTAGTTGCTCATTAATTTCTTGAATTAATCCCATCATTAAATCTCCTTAATTAAATATTTTTGCTACATGAGCTTATTTTATCACTCCTTGGTAATTTCCTTTGGTTTTTTTTTGTATTTTTGTGATTTTTTTTGTATACTTCTAGAATTTTTACTTTTTTTTTGCTATAATGATTTCAATTTATAGAGAGAGGTAATATTATGGATGCACAGATTTATCAAATCATTGAGAAAACACATATTAATACAATCTTACAATCCTTTCATATTTGTTCCGAACTATCGATACAATTATTAGATGATTTAGGAAACATTATTTTTTCTGTTGGGGAACAAATGAACTTTTGTAAGAAAATAGAAAGCTATCTTTTAGGTATCCACAACTGCAATGAGTTCCATATCCTTGCTAGTAAACGTGCTATTAGCATAGGGGAGTCTTATATATTCCCATGCAATGCAAGTCTAAATCATATTACCTATCCCATTCTATATAAGGGTACTTATATGGGTTCTGTTTTAGTTGGCCCATTTCTACTAGATAAAGCAGACTCTACCTTAATCACCGAACTCTCTAAGAAAAACCAACTTCCCACTTCTGCTCTATTAGATTTATACGATGAACTAAATGCTGTTCCTGTAATTACTCCTGTAAAAGCAACCCATATGAGTAAACTTTTATCTCAACTTATGCTAGGAGTCTTTGCTGGACAGACTTCAAACACAACACAAAACCAAGGCAAACTATTACAACAATCTAAAATAAACGAATCCATTCAACAATATAAAAACGGTGGAGATCAAATAGTATACCAATATCCATATGACAAAGAAAAGGCACTCATTGGAAAAGTCAAAAATGGAGATATGGACTCTGCTAAGAAACTCTTAAATGATTTATTAGGCTATGTTTTTTTCTCGGAAGGAAATGAGATTGGAGCCATAAAGGTTCGCTCTCTAGAATTGTGCTCTCTCTTATCTCGTGCTGCCATTGAGGGAGGTGCTGCCACACAAGATATTTTCTTTTTGAACAATAATTTTTACAAAAACTTAAACTTAATTAATTCCATTGATGAACTTTGTTTTGTGTTACAAGATACCGTAATTGCTTTTGTAGAAAACTCTTTTACGCAAAAACATTCCCCAAACAGTGTCATCATCAAAAAAGCGATACACTATATTGGGGAACATTTCCATGAAAATATTACCTTAAGCGAGATAGCCGATGAGGTTCACCTAAACCCCTCCTACCTCTCTTCTGTTTTTAAGTCTACTACAGGTGCTTCCTTCAAAGACTACTTAAATACGGTCCGAATTGAAGAATGTAAACGTTTGTTATTACATACTGACTATTCCTTAGTAGATATTGCTATTGCTTGTGGATATGAAGATCAAAGTTATTTTTCAAAAGTATTTAAAAAATACACTGGTATCTCCCCAAAACAATATCGCAGTTAATTATTCAAAATACATTTGTTCCATAAATTGTTCTTGAAAGAGCTTGTCACTTGCTAGATTCATTTCTTTTGAAATCTCTGCAATCTGTCTGGCTCTTTTTTGTGCCATTTCTTCTGTTGCATAGGTATAGCACCCTTGCAGAGAACTATTCCCTATCGCCTTTATCTTAGACAACATTTCTTTTGGAAACATTCCAATTCCCGTTGCCTTTCTAATATCTAACTTATAGCCAAAGCCACCTGCTACGTAGATAGCATTGACCTCCTCGTAAGAAACGCCATAATTATGAAGCAAGGCCTCGATTCCTGCTCTAATCGCCGATTTTGCTAATTGAATCTCCCTCACATCCTTTTGAGTAAAGCTAATCTGTGTTCCATCTTCTGCTTCTACAATAGGAAATCCATCCTCAAAATAATCCTCCTCTAATAGACCAGTCTCATCTACTAATTCTTCCTTTACAAGTTCATAGACAATGTCGATTACCCCTGTTCCACAAATCCCTTGTGGCTTTTTATCTCCAATGGTAATAATTTCTTTCACTTTATTATCTTCCAAAGAAATACCACTAATTGCACCAGCAATTCCTGCACATCCATGGGTAATATTCCCCCCTTCAAAGGCTGGGCCTGCTGCCGTAGAAGTTACAAGGATTCTATCTTGATTTCCAATGGCCATTTCTCCATTAGTTCCTAAGTCTACCAATAAGCTAATCTCCTCTTTTTGATCCATATCGCAAGCAAGTATCCCTGATACAATATCTGCCCCTACAAAGGTGGATATTCCAGGCATCAAACTCACCTTTAATTCCCCAATTTCTGGTAAATGAATCCTCGTAGAAATTGCTTCTACTGTAACAGGATTAAAGGGGTGTACCCCTAGTGTTTCGCAGGAATATCCCATAAACAAATGAATCATAGTAGTATTGGCACTAATATAGCAATGTCTTATCTCATATCCTTTTTCTCTAAAATATAGTAGCCCTTTTTCTAAGTCAGAAAAAATCGCTTCTTTTAACATTACTCCATCCCCTGTTATAGAAGCTTCCATTCTAGAAATAACATCTGCACCATACATTCTCTGCGAATTGATGGTGGTATAACTATCTAATATGATAGCATTAACTTTGCTGACACACTGCATTGCAATGGTAGTAGTTCCTATATCTACAATCACAATGCAATCATCTTTTTCGTGCAATAAAGCTTCACTTTGAGGTTCTTCCACTCCATGAAAACTGGTAAGTACTTCCATATTATGTTCTTCTACCAACAGCTTTACCTTACAATCTCCTTTTGCCACTTCCTTACAAGAGAGACATACTTTACTTTCGCCACTGTGATAATCGGTCACTTCCACGCGACACTTTCCACAACGCCCTCCTCCATTACAAGGAGCAGGAATATAAATTTCATATCTCTTTAACACATCTAATATGGTTTCCCCTGTTTCTATTTCACAAGAAATTAGTTCACCTTTTTTCTCAACATCTATTTTCATTGCTTTTACTTTCCTCATCTTACAAGCATAATTGGTACAAGAGGCGCAGTCGTGCTGGGTATGAAAATCACAAGAATTTTCATCTACAAGATAGAGTAAACATAGGCTTTTCACTGGATTAAGCATATAACTTTCTAAGATATCTAACTCCTCTATTTGACTTGCTCCACTTTTATCATAAATGTATTGTTGCATTTCAATTGGTATATCACTTGGGGGTTCTAAACGCTTAGTAATTCCTACTTTATGCGCTTTTGCTTCCTTTACCAAATCTTCTTGTACCAATAAATCTAGCTGAAACAACGCGTCATCTGCCATGCTGTTTACAATCATACCTGCTACAAAATCACCTTCTGCAAAATACTTGGTCGAAAGTTCACTCAACTTATTTCCTACCGAAAAGCTTACCGCCATTGCCCTACACTTTTCGCCTATAACCCCCTCTAAGGTACCAGCTTCTACCTCTATTATTTCCCATACAGCAATGGGTTCTATCAAAGAACTGCAACTTGGTATCAAAGCTTGAATCTCTTCTACAAATTCTTCATAAATTTCTTGATCTTCCCTACAGTCTAACAAATGCAAAATAGTTTCTATATGGAATGTTATCTTATAATCGTCTCTTCTAGAATACATTATTATCCCTCACAATTTTCATATTGCTACCATTATACTATAAAACAGAAAAAAACTTTGTACTTTTTTATAAACTTATGGAATTAATTTTGGTTTTTCTTTTATTATTCTTTCTATGTCATCTCTTAGACTAACACACAAAACTACCCACAAAATGACTG
>CAYJHO010000070.1:0-11673 GCA_964369945.1 uncultured Lachnospiraceae bacterium | reverse complement strand
GTATTACCTGTCCCAAATGCAAACATGAGTTCATAAAAAATACCTAGATTCCGAGGTTCATGATGAACAAGTGGGGGACAGAGTCCCCTAAGGAAAATCTAGAGCCCTAAAAGTAAGGGCTCTAGATTCCGAGAGTATAGATTGGTACAAGGGGGGAAGTATGAAGAAAATTTTCTTGATTTTGAATATGTGGGTGATTATAAGTCTATTGCTTATCTCTTGTGGAGATGTTAATAATCCAGAGGATATCATTCCCTCAGAATATACTTATGTAGCAGAATATGTAGATCTTGAAGTAGAGGCTGGAGAGCGTATTGTGGCTCTAAATCTAAATAATGATCAACTGATTTATCTTAAGCAAAAGGATAAGAGTAGAAGCATTCATTTTTATGATTTCCATCAGTTAGAAGAAACTAGTATAAATTATGAGAGTGCATTAGAGGATGGATATGTTCTGGATATGAGCGTGAATCATAAAGGAGAGGTTGCTGTATTAGAACAAGGAGATACATTCTTAGAAGATAGTCATCAATATCAATTCAATAACGTGGTACAAGTCATAGGACAGGATGCTAGTATTCTTCATACCATAGACCTATCTAAGGCTATAGGACAATTTGCAGATAGGGATACCCCTGTATGGATTTATGATATTTTATACACAGATCAAGGGGACTTATATGTAAGTACTGAAGAAACGATTTATGTAATAGATCAAAATTCCAATATGAAAATGGAAATAGCAAGTGGCAGTGCTAGTATTGAAATAAATTTAGGAACGACTCAATCAGGTGAAATTTTTTCAATTCAAGAAAATGATGGATTAAGATATTATGAAATTGATTCAAGTACAGGAGAACTTTCTCGTGGAATCTTAGCCCCTGAATTGATATTCAGTATAGGGAATGTAGTTTTGAATGATGACTTAACAATCCTACTTAGCGATAGGAGTGACTGCTTTCGATATCATATTGAGACAGGAGAAAAAGAAGTTCTTTTTTCTTGGAGAGACACAGATGTACTTGGGGAACAAGTGCTTGCGGTGGGAGAAGTAAAGGAAGATAGACTCTATGTAGTGATAAACGATTCGGCAACTGGAATACAAGAAATTGTGTTCTTAGAGAAAATATTAACAAAGGAATTAGAAGAAAAAACTACAGTATACTTGGCCTGTTTATCCTTACATTATGAGGTAGAACGTAGTGTGATTTTATTTAATAGAGAACAAGATCAATATCAAATAAAGGTGAAAGAGTATCTAGATGACGAAGCCTATAGGAACGAAGAAGCGAGCGGAAAGCAAGCCATGTACGATGCAGCACTTTTACGTTTCTATGCCGATATTTCTGGTGGAAATCCACCGGATTTGATTCAATTCCATGATGGATATTTGAGTGTGGAAACCATGTTAGAACAAGGGGTATTGGAAGAGGTGAGTCTGTACCTTTCTGAAAATGGATATGAATATGATGATTTTGTAGCTTCTATACTAGAGGAACTTTCCTTTGAGGGAGGATTATATTACTTGCCATCAAAGTTTAGAGTTTTGACAGTATTTGCAGATAAGAGTATTGTGGGAAGTGATATGGGCTGGACCTTAGAAGAGGCTTTAGAAATAGCAAGCACAATCCCAGAAGAGATGGAATTTCTAGACAATACGCCAAAGATTCTTGCCTTATCTTGGTTTTTAGATTATGGATATCAGGAGTTTGTAGAGGAAGAAACTGCTTTGGCAAAGTTTGATACTGAGATTTTTCAAAATCTTTTAGAAGTTTGCAATACCTTTCCTAGTCAAAGGGATTATAGTATTCCAGCAGCCAATGAGACTCCTAGTTTGTTACAAAATGGGAAATTACTCCTTTATGACACTGGTTTATCTAAGGTACACGATTATCATAGAACCAAGGAGTATTTTAGAGATATAGAAGTGACAGCCATAGGCTATCCACAAGCTCCAGGAAACGGTAGTTCACTAAACATAAATAATGGATTGATAGGCATCCATAATGAAAGTGAATATAAAGAAGTAGCTGCAGAATTTCTATTCTTTTGCTTAGAGGATGATGTGGAATATGCAGATGGATTTTCTGTGATACAGACAGAGTTTGAAGAACAATTATCTGAAGTAACAGAAGAGGATAGAACGGTCATAAGATCTATTTTAGAAGGTGCACAGTTTCAAAAGAATACTGCAGATCAAATCATAATAGATATTGTGTTAGAGGAAGCAGAGGTCTATTTCGAAGGTGGTAGATCGGTTGAAGAAGTAGTGACTATGATTCAAAATAGGGTAAGCTTATATCTTGCAGAAACAAATTAATAAAAAAGTGATACAAGGAAATGTCTTTGTATCACTTTTTGTGTCTAATGGAAAGTATCTACCCCATAATCTTTATAATGAAATCCTAGCCAGCGAGAAGGTACATCTCCTGGAAATTTCGGCTCTTCCGTAGGAATTAAGGATCCGCTTTCTAACAATTCTGGTTGATATTGTGCAACATGTTCTAGCAACAGCTTTTGTAATTCTTCTTGTTTTTCTTTATAGTTTGGATGATTCCATAGATTGTGTTGCTCCATAGGATCGTCCTTTAGGTGAAAGAGCAAATAGTGATTTCCACATCTAGAATATAAAAGCTTATAGTTGTCTTTAAGGATACAAAATTGGTCATTGTTTGTAGTTCCATAAAAGCTACGATTTACTGTGATTTCATCTAATAGATTAATTCCTGTATTACCATCCTTGCTAGTATCAATTTGAGCCATTTTCATCATGGTAGGATAAAGGTCTGTTAGGGTAACTAGTTTATCTACTTTTTTGTTTCTAAGTGCCTGGAATTCCTTTCTCTTAGGAGGAATCACAATCAGTGGAATATGACTTGCGCCTTCAAAGAATAAATTCTTTTGCGCCATATGATGGTCACCTAACATTTCACCATGGTCAGTGGTAAATACAATCCATGTATTCGAGAATAAGTTTTGTTCCCTAAGGGAAGCAAGTAGCATGCCTAGGGAATAATCTACTTCAGATATCATGGCATAGTAAGCACGGCGAATTGACTGAATTTGAGCAGGAGATTGGAGATACATATCTGTGTGACTATAGGTGCCTGCAAGAAATCCTTGTGGAGCTTTTTCTAAATCCATAGACCAATCTCCATATACAGGTTCAGGAAACTGAATATTCTCATACAAATCCCAGAAATCTCTTGTTGGATCAAAAGGAGGATGGGGTTTAGTAAAGCTAGACCATAAGAAAAAAGGTCTTGAACTATCTCTAGTTTCTAAGAAATCAATACTTTCATCTACGGTCCAAGTAGTCATGCTGTCCTTAGTATCTACGGTAGAAATAACAGGGACAACAGAACATTCACCAATACCATGAATCTTAGGTCTAGCTAGAGGAACTTGTTTATCATACTTTCTCATATAATCGAGAGGGAGAAGCATATGCTCAAATCCGTAATGGGATCTAGGTGGTTGGAAATGCATCTTGCCAACAGCTCTCGTTTGATAACCGTGAGAAGTTAATCTAGCAGGTAAAGTCATATTTGACTGGGCCATCTTGGACATGAATTCTGTGTGGTCTTGATTTCCGACTATGCCAGATTCATAACCAGCTTTTCCTGTCATAATCGTAGTTCTAGAAGGAACACAAACGGGACAATCTGCATAGCAGTTAGTATAAGTAATTCCTTCACTAGCCAAGTAGTTTAAATGGGGTGTGAAGATAGAAGTATTGCCTAGAGCTTGGATGGTATCAAAACGCTGTTGATCTGTTGTGATTAATATAATATTATCTTGTGACATAAGCGTATAGCCTCCTAAAGTTAAATGATTTGATATCATTATAGCAAGGATAGAATAAAGTACAAGAAAAGCCAAGAAATAGAAAGCACTTACAGAAAAAGGTAGATATCAATATACAGCAAAAAACAATACTATTTAGGGAAGAATTCTAGCCTGAAAATATATATACTACAGCTAGAAAGATAATTAGGAGGTGCAACTTGAAATTAGGGATTGGCTTATATAAACATATGTTAACAAAAGAAAATTTTCAGTTCGCAAAGCAGGTAGGATGTACCCATATCATTGTACATCTAGCTGAGTACTATTCCAAGGAAAAAGGGGTAGTTACTGCAACCGATGAAAAGGAAAACTATGGGGAATCCTTTGAATTAGATCCCATTTGGACCTTAGAAAGTATGCTTGAAATTAAGCAGATGGCAGCAGAAGAGGGTCTTGAAATCTATGGAATAGAAAATTTCAGCCCAGCAGATTGGTATGATGTATTACTAGATGGACCAAAGAAATTGCAGCAAATGGAATATCTAAAAGAGATTATTAGAAATGCTGGAAAAGCAGGTTTTAAAGCCTTTGGATATAACTTTAGTTTGGCAGGTGTATGGGGACATCAAAGAAAAGCAGTAGCAAGAGGTGGAGCCATTAGTGCATGCTTTGATGCTAGTGAGCTAGATATTGAGGCACCGATTCCAGATGGCGAAGTGTGGAATATGAAATATGCAGAGGGAGAAGCTGGAAAGCATATAGAGGAAATTGATGTAGACACCATTTGGAAGAGGTTAGAGTGGTTTTTACAACAACTACTTCCGGTAGCAGAAGAAGCTGGCGTAGACTTAGCACTACATCCAGATGATCCACCAATGCCAATGCTTCGTAAAACTCCGAGGCTAGTCTATCAAATGGAACTATACCAAAGACTCATTGATTTAGTGCCAAGTAAGGCAAATAAATTAGAGTTTTGTATGGGAAGTATCCAGGAAATGGAAGGGGCCGATGTATTAGAGGCAACCGAAAAGTATTTAAAACAAGATAAGATAAGTTATGTGCATTTTAGAAATGTAAAGGGTAAGGTACCAAAGTACCAAGAAGTGTTTGTAGATGAAGGAGATATTGATATGTTTGCAGCACTGAAATTATTCAAAAAGTACAAGTTTGATGGTGTGTTGATTCCAGATCATACGCCAGAGATTTTATGTGATGCCCCATGGCATGCAGGAATGGCTTATGCTATTGGTTATATGAAGGCTTGTATGAAAATTTTAGGCGAAATAGAGGAGTAAAGAGATGACAAAAGCAATTAAGGATATTTATTTGATACAACATTCCCATACAGATATTGGGTACACAGATTTACAAGAAAAGATTATTTATAATCATGTTGATTATATTAGAGAAGCCATAGATATCATTCGAACTGGCTATGAGAAGGACAGCATTGACAAAAATTTTAAATGGGTGTGTGAATCTTACTACTGTGTAGAGTTATTTTTAAAGTCTGCAAAAGAAGAAGAAATCGATGAATTCTTTGAATTTGTAAGAAGAGGAAATATTAGTGTTTCTGGTATGTACTTAAATTTCAATGATTTAGTAGATACTAAGATTTTGAGAAAAAAGATGACAGAAATGCAAGGAATCTTTACTGCAAGAAATTTACCAATTAAGACAGCTATGATTGCAGATATCAATGGAGTTTCTATGGGAAGTAGAGATGCCATGCTTGAGAATGGGATTGAGTTTTTTGTAACAGGAATACATACCCATCATGGAATGTATCCATTAAAGGCAAATCAAAATGGATATTATTGGGAAAATGAGAAGGGCGAGAGATTGCTAGTTTGGAATGGAGAGAAGTACTTGCTTGGGAACGATTTAGGAATGGTTTATAACATCAATGTAGATCGTATTGATTATCCTAATTTAAAAGAAGAAGAGCGTAAACCAGCCCATATAAAACGCATACGTACCAATATCGATAACTTAGTACGCACCTATCACAGCAATGGTTATGAGCAGGATTTTATTATGGCAACCATCTCAGGTAGATACAGTGATAACTCTCCTCCAGCTACCTATATTATGGAAACAGTAGAAGCCTTCAATAAAGTCAACGATGATATTAAAATACATTTGATTAGCTTAGAAGATTTCTACGAAATTGTAAAACAAAGAGTAGAAAATTTACCAGTATATAAGGGTGATTTAAATGATTGGTGGGCCTTTGGTATCAATGCAGCACCATATCCTGTGAAGCATTATAAAGAAGCGCAAAAGATGTATCACTTATGCAATCGCTTGAATGAAAAAGCAAATGCAGATATTTCAGAGGAACTAAAGATTGCAGAAGACAATATGCTACTTTATGCAGAGCATACCATGGGGCATTCTTCTACGGTAACAAATCCATACGATACTATGGTGTTGAACTTAGATACAAGATGTAATAGTTATGCATCAAAAGCTCATGAAGCAAGTGCAATGGCACTAAACAAAATCCAACATAAGCTAGGGGATAGACTTCGCTATTATGATTTAGATGGTAAAATCAAAGTAGTAAATCCATCAAACCTAGAAGGTAAGCGTGTGGTACAATTTTATATTGAATTCTACGTACCACAAACAGCTTCTTTTGAAGTTGTAATTCGAGATGAAGTGACAAAAGAAAAGATGCTGGCTCAAAAAAGTGGACATCCTCGAGGTATGTTATATACCTTTGTGGATACTTTTAAAGCAAGAGAAACTAAGATTTATCAATTCAATCAGCAAGCAGCAGAGCCAGTTCTTGGAAATTCTAATCGTGCAGACATTGGGACAGAAAGAGTTGCAGATTTAATTAGCCCATTTTCTACTCAATATGATTTATTCCACTGTGTGGAAAATGATTTCTTCAAGATTAGTTATACCTTAAGAGATGGGATCACTTCTTTTTATAATAAGGTGGAAGGTGTTGAAATGCTAAAAGCAGGAGATGCTAAATTCTTTACTCCTGTGTATGAGGTGACAGAGATCAGAACCAATAGTTATGAAGAGCGTAGATTATGTGGGCGTAATATGAGAGGGGTACATGCAAAGTTAGATTTTGCAAAGTTAGATGATATTAAAGTAATGGATCATGGGCCAGTATTTACTACCATAGAATTAGTGTATTTATTAGAAGGAACTAAATATTGTTCCGCTGTGATTACCCTATACAATGAAATACCAAAGATTGATTTCAAATATAAGATTGCAAAGACACTTACCGATGCAGTAGAAAGTTTATTTATTCCATTAACACTTAATCTAGAAAAAGAATTATCCTTTAATAAAGGTGGTGTGAAGATGAGACCGGGTATGGATCAAATTCCAGGAACGAATAATGAATTCTACTGTACAGACCAAGGGGTTTTATATGGAAATAATATCTTAATTCAGTCAAAAGATGTACCACTAATTTATGCAGGAGATTTACAACACCATGCCATCAAATTATGTGACAATGATCCAGCAGATAATAGAAGAGATATCTATTCTTGGCCAATGAACAACGTATGGGAAACAAACTTTAAGATGGATTTATCTGGATTTGCAGAATATTGCTATTCATTACAAATCACAGACAAGATAGAAAGCGCTAGTGATTTTGAAGAACATTGTATGGATACGGTAACATTTATTATTGAATAAAGAAAATGAAGGAGAAGCCAACATGACAGAAAGAGAACGTATACTAGCTATTTTGAATGGAAAACAACCAGACCAAGTACCTTGGTGTGCCGATTTAGCTTATTATATCCAAGGACTAAACGATGATGGAATTTATCCGAAGGAATATGAATCCACCCATTTAGATAATGGGCTGCAACAGATGCATAGAGATTATGGAATCGGTTTTTATTTACAAGGGTTTTCACCTCTTCGTGCAGAGCATAAAGGAGGTGTGGAATTTAATACTGTTCATAAGGGAAGTGATATGGAATCTACCATTACCACTCCTATTGGTACCTTAACCCAAAAGCAAAGCTACAGCAAGCTTAGCTATAGTTGGGGAATTACCAAGCACTACATCGAAGATATAGATGATTTGAAGATATTTGCCTATATGGTAAAGAACACTACCTATATTGCTGATTATGAATTTGCAAAGAAACGTTATGAAACTATTGGAGATAATGGAATCGTACTTTGTTATACGCCAAAGAGTCCTTTGATGGATTTATTAGCCCTACATGCAGGGGTAGAGAATTTAACCTATATGATTGCAGATGATGAAGAAGAATTTGATGAAATCATTGCAGAAATGGAAGAAAAGTATGATGAGGCATGCAAGATTGTAGTGGAAAGCCCTGCAGAATGTATTATGATTCCTGAGAATATTTCGTCAGAGTGTGTGGTACCATTTTACCATAAGTATATGAAAAATTTCCACCGCAAAT
Source organism: uncultured Lachnospiraceae bacterium (assembly GCA_964369945.1). Taxonomy (GTDB): domain Bacteria; phylum Bacillota; class Clostridia; order Lachnospirales; family Lachnospiraceae; genus RGIG6307. The sequence continues at coordinate 3,457 of CAYJHO010000070.1, read as the reverse complement.
GGACCGACAAAATCAGAGAAGCAGGAAAACATTCCTTTGTTCATCTCGATGGATCAGTAAAGGGTTTAGTCCATGAACTTTCACACTATTCTAAGTTTGATGTGATTGAAGCCATTACGCCTATGCCAGTAGGAGATATTGAGTTTAAGGATGTGGCAGCCATGGTGGACCCTGAAACTATTATCTGGGGTGGGATTCCAGGAGGAATGTTCCACAAGGAAACTACAACAGAACAAGATTTTGAAGAACATGTAAAGATGATCATCGAGATTATGGCAAGCTCACCAAGATACGTACTTGGGGTAGCAGATCAAGTAGTACCTTGTTCTGATGTAAAACGAATCAAAAGAGTAAGAGAACTAGTAGATTTATATGGAACATATAAATAATTACTAGAATGGAGAATCGAAGAATGGATCGTAATAATATGAACTTGGTGGAATTTTCCCATCATGATCTTGGTTGGCACAAATCAGGATATAAAGAAGAGGCTGATTTTACCAATGATGAAATCAATAAAGCTCTTGATATTATGAAGGAAGACGAAACGTATAAGTTTTGTTGGACCCATGAACATGTTGTATTTATTTATCAGTATATACAAGATCACAGTGAGAGATTTGAAGAGTTAAAGCAAAGAATTCTGGAAGGTCGTTTTGAAATCGGAGCAGGATACTCTTCTCCCTATACTTCTTTTGTTACCGCTGAAATTTTAGTGCGACAAATGATTTACGGGAAGAAATGGGTAGAAGATACCTTTGAAGGCTATACTTCGAATGTGTTCTACAATACAGATGTTCCAGGTATGACTATGCAGCTTCCACAAATTCTAAAGAAAAGTGGTGTAGAGTACCTTTATTTATCCCGCTCTTGGAGTTTTGAAAACTTTAGATCCAATGAATTCCTAACTTGGTATGCACCAGATGGGACAGGGATGCCGACACACTTTATGAATCACTATGGAGACAATATCTGGGAGACCAAAAACATTGCCTTTGTGGAAAAGCGTGTCCCAGAATACAATTATAAAAATCCTATCTTACTCTTAGCCATGGACTGTACACCGCCAGATGATTTAAGTGGTCTTTTAGCAGATTGGGAACAATATCGTAACTTAAATGAGAATCAGACAAAGAATTTACCAACATTAAAGTATAGCACCTATCAAAATGCCATTAAAGATATTTTTGATAACAATGAATTTATGAATACATTAAAAGGTGAGTGGCCAAATAAATGGTTGTATGAAAATATTGCTTCTGATCACAACTGTTTCTTAGACCAAAGAGAAGCAGAGCGTAAGTTAAGATATGCAGAAATTCTAGGGGTAATTCTAGGCCTTGCAAGAAAAAGTTTTGACAAGTATGATATTGAAAAATTTGAAAAAGCATGGAGAAACACGATCCATTCTTGTCATGGATTTGCTCCAGCAAAGCCAATAGAGGACTTTAGAAGAATCTATGGAGAGGCGCATGAAGTAGCAAATACACTGTTAGAGGAACAGATGCAGATTCTAGCCGATGGAATTACTAGTAAGAGAGAAGGGATTCCTCTTGTACTGTTCCAAACAAGTGCTAGAACGCGTAGAGATACTGTTACTGTAAACTTACCTGAAGGAATAGAACATGCAGTAGTACATAATTCCAAAGGTGATTTGATTCCATCTCAATGTAATGGTCTTGGAGAAATTACCATAGAAACAGAGATTCCTTCTGTTGGATTTACTACAGTTTACTTAAGTGAAGCAGAAGCAAGTAAACAGGAGTTGAACCTAGATACTAAGTTTGAAAATCAATTTTACTCCGTTACACTAGGTAAGCATGGTTTTACCTCAGTATATGACAAAGAAGAGAAAAGAGAGCTCTTTGCCAATGGTAAATTCATAGCAGGAGAATTACTAGAAATGAAATACAATGGCTGTGGAGCAGGAGAACATAAACATTTGTGGCAACCTGATTCAAGTGCGTATCAGCATGTATTTCAAGAGAATGAGCTTACATGGAACTGTGTAGAAAAAGGGAATGTGAAAACCGTTTTTGAAGCAAAAGTAGAGACAGAATTTGCGAAAGTTAGAATTCAAGTAACTGCTTATGAACATAGCAAAAAGTTAAGCTATGACGTAAGTTTTAGTGAGTTGAATTTAAAAGAAAAGCAACAACTTCGCGTAATGTTTCCAACCAAGGCTGGTGAAGTACGTTATGAAGTTCCATTTGCAGAAGTGGTGGTATCTAAGGATGAAGTATTGAAAAAGTTTTCTAAATTTAATCCAAATGAGGGTAGATTTGATGAAGATAAGCATGAAGATAATGAAGGTGTAAGGCCAAGAGAGGTACAAAACTACATTTCCTGTAAGAGTGAAGAGGGAGAAACTATGATTTCAAGCTACAATTTGGCTTGGGATTATCAAGATCCTACAGCAAATCCTATCGTAACTCCAGTACTACAAGCGATTTTATTATCAGCTTCTAAGTCTTGTCATTGGGAATATGGACACTGGCTACAAGCAGATGATAGAACGTATCATTTTTCTATTTTCTCAGGAGAAGAGCATGCTGTGCTTGCCCAGAAGGCAACTGAAAATAATGAAGTGGTTTGTGCTAGTTATTCTAAGGCTTGTGGAGATTTGTTCCAAACAGACAACTATAGTTTGTTAGAATTTGCTGATCCAAATCTTGTTCTTACTACTGTGAAAAAGGCAGAGGATGATGATAAATCCTATGTACTACGCGCCTTTAATCGTGGAAACAAGGCAGTAACTGAATCCGTTTTATTAGGACATGAGGTGGAGAAGGTCTCATCTGTGAATATGTTAGAGAAAGACTTAAAAGATCAGAGAGAGGACTTAGAGCTAAAGCTAGATCCAGCTCAGATTGAAACTTATCGAATTCAACCAATAAATTAATAAAAAAACTCAGTGGCTAGTATGGGCACTGAGTTTTTCTTGGCTTATATTTAAAGTTAAGATTTATAACGACTCGCTTGTCGAAACTTCTTAGGTGTGGTACCATACTCTGCTTTAAAAATGGAGTAGAAATAACTTAAACTTTGAAAGTTCATTTCTAATACTAAATCAATGATATCATAATCCGAATGTTCTAGCATATTTGCAACATAGTTTAAACGCAGGGCATTGATATAGCTAGTAGGGGTGGTATGTAAATGTTTTTGAAACAAGCGAGAGATATGTTCCTTGCTTTTTCCACTGTGTTCTATAAGAAAATCCATTCCCTTGGCTAGATTCTCTGTATGATCTAGTTGTAAGAGCATGGTTTGAAACCAAGTAGGAGCACCTTCACAGGATTTTAAATGAGGGTTTGTATTAATAGGCAAAACGAACCTAGCAAATAGATCAATGAGCTGCATTCGTAGGTAGCTACTTGCTTGTGGATCATCATAGGGAAAGAGATGGATTCGTTCTAGTTTTGATCGCAATAACTTTTGTTCGCTTGGTTGTAAG
>CAYJHO010000069.1:0-11909 GCA_964369945.1 uncultured Lachnospiraceae bacterium | reverse complement strand
CTGCGACATCCTGGTCCCAAACCAGGCGCTCTAGCCAAACTGAGCCACACCCCGTTTCGTTCTTTGGAACATGTATGAGTATATCTAAACTAGAGCATAATGTCAACACTTTTTTTACAACTTTTTTAAATAATTATAGATATTTTTTACATAGCTTAATTTTTAGCTCTAAAAAGCCCCATTTTTCCTAGCTTTTTATAAATTTTTATAATTTTGTTTTTTGTGCTTGCACTGTCTTTTTTTCTCTTATATAATTGAACTACAAATCTTTTTTATCTATTTTAATCTATTTAACCGAGAGGAAACTATTATGGTATTCGCAATTCGCTTAAGACAACTTCGCAAAAAACACAAATTAATTCAAAAACAAATGGCTGAACTTTTAGACATCACAGTGGCCACCTATTCCAATTACGAGAATGGAATCTATACTCCTGACCTAGAATCAGCAATCAGAATTGCAGATTACTTTGAAGTATCCTTAGATTATCTAGTTGGCAGGACGGATGCTAATTTCAATTTTTCTCTTCTTAACCTTCAAATTTCCGATCACATTTCCCTTGGAGACTTTTTTGTTTATTCTTCTCGCCTTTCCCAAAGCCAATTACTTTATCTTTTAGACTATATGAAATACCTAAATTTTAAGAAAAAAACAGGCGTTTATGATACAGATTTAACAAATCCAAAATTTGTTGCCGATGAAATGTGACAAACACCCCCTTTTTTGACATATATATGTGTAGGGGTAAATAATTGTTTTCATTTTTAGTGCATATAAATCACATCTTTTTCCTTTCTATCCTTCTATGACAATTCTTATCTCTACAACCGTATAGAAGAATTTGGGGTGTTCGACTATACAAAAAACCTGTTCTAGTTTTCTCTCGAAATCTAGGACAGGTTCTTTTATTATTTACATTTTCTCTGGTGCTGTAAAACCTAATACGTCTATAGAAGCTTCTAACACTAATTTCGTCATTTGTAGTAAAGCAATCCAAGAAGCCTTTTTTGTTTCCTCTTCTTCACTTAAAATCTTTGTCTCATGATAAAATTTATTAAATGCATTAGCCAAGTCATACACATAGGCACAAACCTTATGTGGGGCTGCTTCTGCACAAGCATTTTCCATCATAGCATTGAATCCTACCACTTGTAGCATCAATGCTTTTTCTGATTCATTGTAAGCTGGTGCAATATTACATTCTGCAAGTTTTCCACCATTTTCCATATATTTATTAAGAATCGACTTGATTCTAACAATAGTATAAAGAATATAAGGACCAGTATCCCCTTCGAATGAAGTAAATCTGTCAATATCAAAGATATAATCTTTGGCAGCTTGGTTCGATAAATCACCATATTTCAGAGCTGAAAGTCCAACAATTTTAGCTGTTTCTCTTGCTTCTTCTTCACTTACCTCACGACCACTCATAATCTTTTGATACATCTCTTCACGAATTTCTTCGATCAATTTCTCAAGACGCATAATGCCACCCTCACGTGTTTTATACGGCTTACCATCTTTTCCATTCATAGTACCAAAACCAATAAATTGTAAATTCAAGCCCTCTTCTACCATGCCAGTCTTTCTTGCACAGCGGAATACTTGATCAAAGTGTAAATCTTGTCTCTTATCTACCACATAAATAATATCTGTTAATTCTTCTTTCACACGCTCGCGAATAGTTGCTAAATCTGTAGTCGAATATAGTGCTGCACCATCTGATTTCAAGATAATACAAGGAGGAATTTGCTTGGTATCTTCTTCCTTTTCTACATCTACAACTAAGGCTCCTTCGCTATCATAAGCCATTCCACTAGCTTTTAATTCTTCTACCATAGAAGGAATCATAGCATGTACATCAGATTCACCATTCCACAAATCAAATTCTACCAACAAATTGTTGTAATTCTTCTTTAAATCGGTAACGCTCACTGCCATAATACGCTTCCAAAGTGCACGATAACCTGGTACTCCATTTTGTAGCTTAACCGTAGCTTCTAAAGCTTTCTTCTTATACTCTTCATCTTCTTTTGATTTACCACTTGCAGTTGGGTAAATCTCTTCTAATTCTGTAATAGTAAAAGGAGCTTCTTCTGGATATGGTCCAGCAAAGCTGTCATCGAAATAAACAAGTTCTGGGTTTCGTTCTGCCACTTCGGTGATAATTAAGCCCATTTGAAGCCCCCAATCTCCCAGGTGAATATCGCCCACAATATTATGCCCACAATAGCGCATAATTCGCTTGATACTCTCTCCTATGATTGCACTTCGTAAATGGCCAACATGGAGTGGCTTTGCCACATTCGGTCCACCAAAATCAATCACCATATTACGCGGCTGTTCTGGCATTTCTAGGCCGTATTTATCTTCTTTTGCCATATCAGCTAGGTAATCAGCCAAAAACTCTTCACTAACCTTTAAATTCAAGAATCCAGGCATAACCGCAGATACTTCTTTAAATACCTTGCTCCCCTCCAGTTTCTCTGCTACCGCATTCGCAATGGCAATGGGTGCACATTTATGTTGTTTTGCCAACGCCATCGCCCCATTACATTGAAATTCACAAAGATCAGGGCGATTAGAAACAGAAACTTTTCCCATTTCCTTTTCATATCCGGCTGCTTCAAAGGCAGCTTTAACTTCTGCTGAGATTAACTCTAAGAATTTTATCATACTCTCTCGCTTTCTTCCTCTCAAAATTCACTAGGGTGAAAATTTACTCATTCATAAATTCCCACCCTGTGTTAGTTCTTATAGTGATGCAATGTCTACAAGAGTTAGATCATCTTGCGCATGTTCTAAACTTGTTACCAATGCTCTTGCTGTATCTAAAGATGTAATACAGTTTACACCTGTTTCAATTGCTGTTCTTCGAATCAAGAAACCATCTCTAGTCTTATCTCTTCCCTGTGTTGGGGTATCAATAACAAGATCAATCTTATGTCCCAAAATCAAGTCCATAACGGTTGGAGATTCTTGCGAAATTTTGTTAACTTTTCTAGCCTTTACTCCAGCATCATTCAATGCTTTAGCTGTACTTCTAGTTGCATAAATAATATAGCCTAAGGCTTCAAATCTCTTAGCAATCTCGATTGCTTCACCCTTATCCGCATCCTTTACAGTCATAATCATTTGCTTGTGCCTTGGCAAATCAATACCTGCTCCTAAAAAGGCCTTGAATAGTGCTTCGTTAAAGGTAGGTGCAATCCCTAAACATTCTCCTGTAGATTTCATTTCTGGTCCTAAGCTAATCTCAGCTCCTCTAATTTTCTCAAATGAGAATACCGGCATCTTAATTGCAAAGTTTTTAGCCTCAGGTTGAAGTCCTGGCTCATAACCCAATTCTTTGATGGTCTTTCCAAGAATTACTTCCGTTGCTAAGTCTACAATCGGGATATCGGTTACCTTACTGATATATGGAACCGTTCTAGAAGAACGTGGGTTTACCTCAATTACATATACCTCTTCGTTTATGGTAATAAACTGAATATTAATCAAACCTTTGATATGAAGTGCCTTTGCTAATCTTCTTGTATATTCTGCAATCTTTTCCTTTACCGTATCTGAAATAGTATTGGCAGGATATACAGAAATTGAGTCTCCTGAGTGTACTCCTGTTCTCTCAATATGCTCCATAATACCTGGAATCAAGATATCAGTGCCATCACATACAGCATCTACTTCTATTTCTTTTCCTTGTAAATATTTATCTACTAAAATTGGGTGATCTTGAGCAATACGATTAATGATCTCCATAAACTCTTCTATTTCTTGATCATTAAGAGCAATTTGCATCCCTTGTCCACCAAGTACATAAGAAGGGCGAACTAATACTGGATATCCTAGTCTATTAGCTACTACTTTTGCTTCTTCTGCAGTAAATACAGTTCCACCAGCTGCACGTGGAATTTCTGTTTCTTCTAGAATCTTATCAAATAATTCTCTATCTTCTGCTGCATCTACATCTTCCGCCTTGGTTCCAAGAATTGGAACTCCCATTTTCATAAGAGCTTCTGTTAATTTAATAGCTGTTTGTCCACCAAATTGAACCACTGCTCCATCTGGTTTCTCAATATTAACAATACTTTCTACATCTTCTGCAGTCAAAGGTTCAAAGTATAATTTATCTGCAATATCAAAGTCAGTAGAAACAGTTTCTGGGTTATTATTTACAATAATGGTTTCATAACCAGCTCTTGCAAGTGCCCAAGTTGCATGTACCGAACAATAATCAAACTCAATCCCTTGACCAATACGAATTGGACCAGAACCTAATACTAAAACTTTCTTCTTATCCTTTGTCTCATAAGCTTCATTTTCGCCGCCAAATACAGAATAGTAATAAGGAGTAAATGCTTCAAATTCCGCTGCACAAGTATCTACCATTTTATAAACAGCCGTAATACCATTTTCATAACGCATTGCTTTGATTTCTTCTTCTGTCTTACCTGTTAATCTTGCAATTACATTATCTGGAAATTCAATGCGTTTTGCTTCTCTTAATAAGTCTACTGTCAATGTTTTGTTGGATAAAGCTTGTTCCATTTCTACTAAAATTGCTAATTTATCAATAAACCAAAAGTCAACTTTTGTCACTTCATGGATTTCCTCATAGGAAATACCTAAACGAACCGCTTGCGCAATCAAAAAGATTCTTTGGTCATCTACGATCTTCATTCTCTCTAACAATTGTTCTCTTGTTAAATCTGTAAAATCATAACTCATTAAGCAATCAACGTGTTGCTCTAATGAGCGAAGTGCTTTCATCAATGCACCTTCAAAATTGTGGCAAATTGCCATAACTTCTCCAGTTGCTTTCATTTGAGTCGTCAAGGTTCTCTTTGCAGTCAAAAATTTATCAAATGGTAAACGTGGTAATTTTACTACACAGTAATCTAAGGTTGGCTCAAAACTCGCATAGGTTTTTCCGGTAATTGCGTTCTTGATTTCATCTAAGGTATAGCCAAGCGCAATCTTAGCAGCAACTTTGGCAATTGGATAACCAGTCGCCTTACTAGCAAGTGCAGAAGAACGGCTCACACGAGGATTAACCTCAATTACACAATATTCAAAGCTAGTTGGATGAAGCGCATATTGTACATTACATCCACCAGTAATTCCTAGCTCATTGATAATATTGAGTGCAGAAGTACGCAACATTTGATACTCTTTATCAGAAAGTGTTTGTGAAGGTGCCACTACAATCGAATCTCCTGTATGCACACCTACTGGGTCGATATTTTCCATATTACATACGGTTATACAGTTACCAGCGCTATCTCTCATTACTTCATATTCAATTTCTTTCCAACCAGCGATACATCTTTCTACTAACACTTGTCCAACACGAGAAAGACGCAAACCATTTGCAAGAATTTCTTCTAATTCTATTTGGTTATCTGCGATACCTCCACCAGATCCACCTAGTGTATAGGCTGGTCTAAGTACGATAGGATATCCAATCTTTTCTGCAAATGCAACACCATCTTCGATTGTTTCTACTACAAGAGAAGCGGCGCATGGTTCCCCAATTCTCTCCATTAAATCTTTAAATTCTTGACGTCCTTCTGCATTACGAATTGTTTCTGCAGTAGTACCAAGCAATTTAATTCCTTGGCTAGCTAAAAATCCTGACTCTTCTAATTCCATACCAAGGTTAAGTCCTGCTTGCCCTCCTAAAGTTGGTAAGATAGAATCTGGCTTTTCTTTTAAAATAATTTGTTCAAGTACTTTGATAGTTAAAGGTTCAATATAGACTTTGTCTGCCATTTCTTTATCTGTCATAATGGTAGCTGGATTTGAGTTTACTAAGATAACTTCAATCCCTTCTTCTTTCAAAGAACGACACGCCTGTGTCCCTGCATAATCAAATTCAGCAGCTTGTCCAATGATAATCGGACCTGAACCGATTACTAATACACGTTTTACATTAGGATTCTTAGGCATCTTTTGCTCCCTCCATCATCTTAATAAATCTATCAAATAAATATCCTGAATCTTGTGGACCTGCACATGCTTCCGGATGGAACTGTACAGTAAAAATATTCTTTCCAGTATAAGCTAAACCTTCGTTCGTTCCATCATTCACATTGATAAATGCTGGTACTGCAACTGCAGGATCTAAGTTGTCTGTATCTACTACATAACCATGATTTTGAGAAGAAATATAAACTCTTCCAGTCTCTAAATCCTTCACTGGATGATTTCCACCTCTGTGTCCATACTTTAATTTGTGAGTATCTGCGCCTGTAGCTAGTGCCATCAACTGATGTCCTAAACAAATGGCAAAGGTTGGAATTTCTGTTTGGTATAATTTCTTAATTTCTTCAATAACGGATGCACAATCCTTAGGATCCCCAGGTCCATTGGATAACATAATTCCTGCTGGATTTGCTGCTATAATCTCTTCTGCTGTTGTATTTGCAGGATACACAGTAACATCACAACCTCTTGCTACTAAAGAATCTGCAATATTTGATTTTGCACCTAAATCAAGAAGTGCAACTTTCATACCAACAGCATTCAATTCTTTTACTACCGATGGACGTTTCTCACGCTCTCCCTTTTCATAGGCAGCTGCATCAAAACTAGCCAAGCCTGTTATAGCTCCATTTTCCTCTAATGTTCTTACTCCCGCAATAGAATAAGCTTTATCACATGTCACTTTTTCTACCACATTACCAGTTGTATACGCTTGAAGTCTTGGAATAATTTCTTCCATATTGTAGTTGACATTTGTTGTAATCATACCATTCATGGTACCTTTTTCACGTAAAATCTTAGTCAGTGCTCTGGTATCAATTCCTGCAATCCCAGGAACTCCATTCACTTCCAAAAATTCTTGTATTGTCATATCCACTCTAAAATTACTTGGTATACGAGATAATTCTCTCACTATAAAGGCATCTGGCCAAGGTCTCATTGACTCCATATCGTCTCTACATACTCCGTAGTTTCCAATTAAAGGATATGTCATACATACCGCTTGCCCTGCATAAGATGGATCCGTAAGTACTTCTAAATAACCTGCCATAGAAGTATTAAATACGATTTCACTAATGACCTCTTTATCAGCTCCGATATGAGTTCCTTCGAACACGGTACCGTCTTCTAATAATAAAAATGCTTTCATCTTCTTTTTTCCTCTCGTATTTTGTATTTTTGAAAAATTTTCAAATTGTCTTATTATATCACAATGTAACTTCATAAGCAATTATTTTTTTCACTTATTGCATCTACTGCGTTGCGACTATTCAATTCATGTTCTCGATAAGTATAACACATTACACCCGTTCACTCTATACTGCCAATTAATTTTATTCTTTTTTAACAAAAGTAAGTTTATTCCTAAAAAAAGAGCAGCTGCATCATGACAGCCACTCCTTTTCAAACTTAAAAAGAATTATTTAAAATATTTTACTCCTGATTCAAAGATCTTCATATCTTGTTCTCCATAGATATTAATTGCTACCCCTGCGCCGATACGCTCAGAGTGAGCCATTTTCCCTAGGCAACGTCCATCTGGCGAAGTAATACCTTCAATCGATGCAAAAGAGCCATTTACGTTCCATAGTTCGTCCATAGATACATTTCCATTGAAATCTGCATATTGTGTTGCAACTTGACCATTAGCAACTAGCTTCTCAATCCATTCTTTCGAAGCTACAAATCTACCTTCTCCATGGGAAGCTGGGTTACAATAAGTTGCGCCTAAAGTAGCACCTTGCATCCAAGGTGATTTATTAGAAACCACTTTGGTATAAACCATTTTAGAAATATGTCTACCTATCGTATTATAAGTCAAAGTTGGTGCATCGCTATTTTGTCCTAAGATTTCTCCATGTGGTACTAAGCCTAACTTAATCAAAGCTTGGAAGCCATTACAAATACCTAACGCTAAGCCATCTCTTTCTTGTAATAACTTATTCACGGCTTCCTTTAACTTTTCATGTTGGAAAGCTGTAGCAAAAAACTTGGCAGAACCATCTGGCTCATCTCCTGCAGAGAATCCACCTGGGAACATAATAATTTGTGCTTCCTTAATTGCGGATTCGAATATTTCAATCGATTCGCGAATATCGCTAGCATTTTGATTTTTGAATACCTTTGTTACTACATTCGCTCCTGCTCTTTCAAAAGCCTTGCTGCTATCATACTCACAATTGGTACCTGGGAAAACTGGTATAAATACCGTAGGTTTTGCTATTTTGTTCTTACACACATAAATTTCTTTTGAATCAAACAATTTCACATCTACAACATCAGTTTCCTGTGTTTTACGAGTAGGGAATACTTTTTCAAGAGTTCCACTCCATGCAGCAAATGCATTTTGAATAGATACTTTCACATCACCATAGCAAATTGCATCTAAATCAGTAACAGTTCCTACTACATAAGCTCCTGCTGCCTCTAACCTCGCTCTTCCTTCTTCTGTCACCTCTACCACTAGACTTCCTAAAGAGTTACTAAATAATGCTTTTGCATCTATCGCTTCGTTTATCGCAACACCTAAACCATTTCCAAAACTCATTTTAGCTAGTGCAGGCGCCAATCCTTTACTATCTAGAGCATAGGCTGAAACGATAGATCCCGCTCTCATTTCTTTAAGTACTGCCTCATACATAGCCATTACTTTGGTATAATCAGGTACTGCAAATTCATTCTTAGCAATATCAAGTTGAAGCAATACATTTCCTGCTGCTTTTAATTCAGGAGTCACTACTTGAGAAAGAGTTCCTACATTTACAGCAAACGATACTAAAGTTGGTGGTACATCAATTTCTCCAAAAGAACCTGACATAGAATCTTTTCCACCAATAGAAGGTAAACCAAAGCCCATTTGTGCATCATAAGCCCCTAGAAGAGCTGCAAAAGGTTGGCTCCATCTTCTTGCATCTCCACTCATTCTTCTGAAATACTCTTGGAAGGTAAAACGAATGGTCTTGTAATCCCCTCCAGATGCTACTATTTTACTCATTGATTCTACTACTGCATAGATTGCACCATGGTATGGACTCCAAGTAGATAAATATGGATCAAATCCATAGCTCATCATTGTTACTGTATCTGTGGTTCCTTCTAACGTAGGTAATTTTGCAATCATGGTTTGTGTTTCTGTTGTTTGATTCTTACCACCATATGGCATTACAACACTAGCTGCACCGATAGAAGAGTCAAACATTTCTACAAGACCCTTTTGAGAACAAACATTTAGATCTTCTAAACAAGCAATAAAAGCTTCTTCTACTTTTCCACTCTCTAAAGCCTTTGATACTTTTTCTACTGCTATCTTTTCAAATTCATTTTCTTCTTTCGCAGGCATATCTACTGCAATTGCTGTTTCTTGATGTGCTCCATTGGTATCTAAGAAAGAACGCTTCAAGTTAACGATTTCTTTCCCTCTCCAAGTAAGAATCAATCTCTTTTCCTCTGTAACAACGGCTACTTCAACTGCCTCTAAATTTTCTTCTAATGCATAAGACAAAAATTCTGCTACATCTTTTGGATCTACTACCACAGCCATTCTCTCTTGAGATTCAGAAATAGCTAATTCAGTTCCGTCTAATCCATCATATTTCTTTGGTACTTTATCTAAATCAACAATAAGACCATCTGCAAGTTCACCGATAGCAACAGAAACACCACCTGCACCAAAGTCATTACATTTCTTAATTAATTTACTCACTTCTGCTCTACGGAACATCCTTTGTATCTTACGCTCTGTTGGTGCATTTCCTTTTTGTACTTCTGCGCCACTTGTTTCAATCGAAGTTTCTGTATGAATCTTAGAAGAACCTGTTGCACCTCCACAACCATCACGACCAGTTCTACCACCTAATAAAATAATGATATCACCAGGATCAGAAGTTTCTCTAATTACATTTTCTCTCTTCGCTGCACCCATTACTGCGCCAATTTCCATACGTTTTGCTACATAGTTTGGATGATAAATTTCTTTTACATATCCTGTTGCCAGACCGATTTGATTTCCATAAGAAGAATAGCCATCCGCTGCACCTGTCACTATTTTCTTTTGCGATAATTTCCCTTTCAATGTTTCAGAAATAGGAAGCGTAGGATCTGCTGCCCCTGTTACACGCATCGCTTGATATACATAACCACGACCAGAAAGTGGGTCACGAATTGCTCCACCTAAACAAGTTGCTGCTCCACCAAAAGGCTCAATTTCCGTTGGATGATTATGGGTTTCATTTTTGAAAAATACCAACCATTCTTCTGTTGTTTTTTCGCCATTATAATCAATTTCAACTGGAACGATAACAGAACAAGCGTTAATTTCTTCACTTACTTCCATATCTTCTAATTTGCCATCTCTTTTTAATTTACGCATTGCCATAAGCGCCAAATCCATAAGACATACAAATTTATCTTCACGGCCTGCAAAGATTTCTTCTCTTGTAGCTAAATAATCCTTATAGGTATTTTCAATCGTAGTTTTGTAGTATCCTTCATCGAAGCTAATATCTGTTAGTTCTGTAGAAAACGTGGTATGACGACAGTGATCTGACCAATAAGTATCCAACACTTTAATCTCTGTCATCGAAGGATTTCTATTCTCTTCTTTAAAGTGATTTTGGATATGTTTAAAATCATTTACCGTCATTGCTAGACCAAGTTCTTGATAAAGTTCTAATAAGTCTGAATCATTCTTGTCGATAAATCCATCCAATACAAGCACATCATCTGGTACCGTTGTTACCGTCACTAAGGTCTCTGGCTTCTCTAAAGAAGTTTCTCTAGAATCTACTGGATTGATACAATACGCTTTGATTTTCTCAAAATCCTCTCCACTTACATTGCCTTCAATTACATAAGTGATTGCTGTCTTTATAATTGGCTCTTCATCTTCTTTTAAGAACTGAATACACTGTTTTGCACTATCTGCTCTTTGATCAAATTGCCCTGGTAAAAATTCTACCGAGAACACCTTGTTCTTCTCACCTGCCTCAAAACTCTCCAAGTAATAGTTATCTACTGGTGGCTCTGAAAATACACTCATACAAGCCTTTTCAAATATCTCTGCACTGATATTTTCCACATCATAACGGATAAGCACTCTCACACCCTCTACAGAATCCATTCCTAAAAAGTGAACAAATTCTTCCTTTAAGCCTCTTGCTTTCCCTGCATAAGCCTCTTTCTTTTCCACATAAATGCGTTTTACTTTTTCCATTGCTTCTCTCCTATTTCTTTATTGTCTTAGCCTACGAATCATTTGATAAATCGTATCATATTGACTGACTAATGGTTTTGTATGTGCAAAAAATATAATGCCATCTGTTGTTGCCAATATATCTTCTTTTACCTCTCCTGTATATGGGTCTAAAATCGTACCTAGACTCATCCCATAACGTACTTCATCCCCTGCTGACACCTTACTAATAAATAAACCTCCGCAGCTGCTATACATAGTCTTTAAATCATCTTCACTTAACACATGGCTAATAAATCCACTATGGCTTTCGTATTTGATAATTCCCATCCTAGTTAAAAACCTTAACACTGAGGCTATTGCCTGATTGGCACCCTCATCATCTATTTCAATTGTCCTACTAGTAAATACATTAAAAGCAGCACACAGTTCACTTTGCCAATTATAATTAATTGTTTTCTTATCAATCGGCATAGGCCTTCTTACCATCACATAAGGTAGTCCAAATAAATTTGCCAAAGACGCATTTTGATATCCAGTATCTAGCATCTCCACATGTGGAACATAGTCCCCTGCTCTATCTGCACCCTTAAATTGAATTCCATAAGAATACTGCGTCATTTCTTCTGTCAAAGCGTGAGCCATTCTATAGGTAGCTGCCCCATTTCTACTTCCTGGAAAACATTTGTTAATATCTACAGAATCTGCCCCAAAGTACTTCGTGGATACATT
>CAYJHO010000068.1:0-11967 GCA_964369945.1 uncultured Lachnospiraceae bacterium | reverse complement strand
CTTCCATGGCTTCATATGAATCCCTTGCTACTAGTTTCGGAGAAAATGTTTTGGCAAATAATTTTGCTTTCTCTAAACCTGCCGTTTTGGCAAATTTAGTTTCTATAGCTCCTGGAAGAACAGCTGTTACACTAACTCCAGTTCCTTCTAATTCACTAGCGATTGATTTTGAAAAGGAATAGACATAGGATTTACTAGCAAAATACACTGCTTGCAGTGGTCCTGGCATCAGAGCTGCTGTAGAAGCGATATTCATAATCTTACCTTTCTTTCGAAACACCATTTCTGGTAAAAACAATCTAGTCAATTCCGTTAATGCCACAATATTCACCTGAATCATTTGAACATCAGTTTCTAGCTTTCTAAGATAAAACTTCCCCTGTCCACCAAAGCCTGCATTATTCATTAAGTAGCTAATGCTAATGTTTTCTGACTTTAGCTCTTCAAAAATCTCTCTTGCTGCTCCTATTTGGCTTAAATCCTTTGGAATACATCTTACGGTAATGGAATACTGACTCTCTAACTCTTCTTTTACCTTTTCTAATTCTTCTAGGTTTCTAGCAACAATAATTAAATCTCTTTTACGTTTTGCATGCTCATTGGCTAACTCTCTACCGATTCCACTACTCGCCCCTGTTATTAATGCTACTTCTTTCATAGATACCTCCACATTGGAATTGTATGGTAAATTTATTCCTTATTAGTATAATTGTACCTCATTTATATGTAATTGTACACTTTTTTCTATACTAGACTTTCACTTTCTATTTGTGCTAAAATAAATTATATTCTCAAGAAAGGATTTAATACTATGGTAAAACTAATTGTAAGTGACTTAGATGGAACAATTTTGCAACATGGAATGCAAACGCTTCCTACGGAACTATTTGATATCATTCGCCAACTCAAGAAAAGAGGCATACACTTTGTCGCTGCTAGTGGAAGACAATTCTACAATATGCAGGCACTCTTTCATGAGGTAAAAGATGATATGCACTTTATTTCTGAAAATGGTGGTCTCTATGCCATCCATGGAGAACTACATATGCCTCTAGCGCACAACAGAGAGTTTATGCAACGCCTGATTCAGTATGCACGTAATGATGAATTCAGTGAGCTAACTTATGCTTGTGCACACACTACCTATATTGAATCTACAAGTAAATACTTTTTAAAGGAAATATCTCAATTAGTAGATTATAGCATTACCCAAGTAGAAGATCTGTCCCAGCTAAAGGAAGATTGTATCAAGATGGCAATCTGTAATAGAAATGGGGTGGATTCCTTAGCGGATCGCTACAAGCAAGAATTCCATAAAGATGCCCATGTGGTAAGTTCTGGAACATTCTGGCTAGATTTTATGCCTCATGGTGTGAATAAGGGCGAGGCTCTTAGCCACCTATTATCTGAACTAGCTATCGATGCCAAAGATTGTATTGCTTTTGGAGATCAATGGAATGATATTGAAATGCTAAAAATGGTAGGAACAAGCTATGCTATGACAACTGCTGCCCCAGGCATTTCCAATCACTGTAGCCATCAAACAGATAATGTACTAAAAGAACTAAGAAAGCTCTTACAGTAACCACGACTGCAAGAGCTCTCTTTTATAACACTTCTATCTTTTGTACTTCAATTTCTCCACTTACTACGCTTAAGAAAACCTCTCCATCTTTCATGCCTACGGTGCCATATCCAGTATTGGTAGAAAGAAAGGATGTAAAATCTCCTTGCACTTGTGGTTTTATATAAAGTGTTTTGTTGTAGGCATTATACTTCACTCCAGAATAAGCTTCTAGCAGTCCATAGGAAGCCATCGCCCTTGCATACCAATGTCCACATTCGTATTCATCAAATGGATTTCTCACATCTCCTGCATACCTTTTTCTCAGTGCCTTTACAATTTCTAAGCCCTTCGCCTGTTCTCCCATAAGGATCAGGTGAGAAGCCACTTGGTACTCAATTCCTGTCCATACTTCATCACTATATACAAAAGGAAGTGCTGGTTTATTTCCATTCGGCCAAGTACAAAGGAGTAATCCTTGTTCATCTCCTAGACAGTATCCTGGTCTTTGAGGGTTTGCATGTTCACTTAAATCTGTCTTAAAATTGTGTTCAAATACACTGTTTAAGTGGCTCTTAATATGCTCTTTTGTCCCAACTTCATCTAAACCAGCCATTTGAGAAAGCCAAAAACCTAATACCCCATCCGAAATACAACCTGTTCCATACTGATATTTTGGTCCAAACAATTTCACAAACTCTGCGGCATCACTGGTAATGGTATCATTAACCCCTGAATCTCCAACTTCTGGAAGCTTTGCTTCTAACCCTTCCCATTGCACTTCTTGATAATAGTAAGAGCCATTATATAATTTTTCATCTAAATACTGAATTCCTTTGTCTCTCAGTTCTTGATATTCACTTACCTCTTCCCCTAAAATATTTCCGATCTCCACCATAGCTGCACAAGCTGCAATATAGAAAGAAGAACACATACCATCTGCACCCCAGAATTCGATATCATAGGTATTATGATGAGGTTCCTTTAATACCCCTTCCCTCTTTTTATCCCAAGTATTACTACAATATGCCATGGATTTTTTTGCTGCATCCCAAAAGCTTCTAAGCCAATCAACGTCTCCTAGTATGGTAAAATCTCGATATAGTTTAATGATACCACCTAATTGGCCATCTGCCGCTGCATGAAATCCATGATCCACTTTTCCAATGGGTAAGGAAGCTCTAAAGTTTTGATGCCCTGCTTCATTTTGAGAATCAAAGAACTCAGTTTGTCTTAAACTACGCTCTAGTGATGGGAATAGATGACATAAAGCTTGCGCGTAGTTCCATACGTGAGTACAAGAGCCTGCACAACAACCACCAGAATCACAACAGCCTTCCCAACACCAAATTCTACCATCCCTTTGTCGCAATATGGTTGGAGATTTTAATATGGTAAGATTTGCTGCTACTGCCTCAATGATTTCCTCTGGAAGTGTTGAAGAATAAAAGGTATCTGTAAACAGTTTCGTTGCTTGATATAAACGGTCTCTATTCTTTCTCATATAATCTTTTACATCATCCACCTTAGAAAACTTAGTAGTATACCATGGCTGATATCGTTCCAATGCTAAATTTCTCTCTCCACTACAGCTACAAGTATTTCCGTCTTCAAATTCATGACCAATACGCAAAGAAGAATCAGGAACATACCAACAACAATTTACCTGAATAGTCTTTGTTTCACCAGGCTCGAGGCTAAATTCTACGGCCATACTCCCTCCTGGAAGATTGCCACCTACACTATAGTGTGCACTTTGATCTATTCTCTCTTGTTGTACCACTGTTCCCTTTTCAATATCGTTCCATAACATGGTAAGTGTATCAAACCATCCACCTCGAAATAAAGCAGTATTGACCCCAACGTTCTCACCTTCTATGGAAGCAGAAAAGTAACCCTCTTTCCAAGGTTCTTGTTCTACTGCATCATGACACAGGGTAAATCCATTCTTGTCATTTCTCACACTAGAACACGCATTAGAGTAGGCCATAAAGTTCATAGAATTATAATAGTATACTGCTTCCATCTTCTCTTTAGTAGCATTATAAAAACTATATTCTAAAAAGGCCATTGGATAACTAGAATCATCTGCCTTAGGTGGAGTAAAGGGGCTCCAAGCTCTTAAGCTGGTTTTCAAAGGGAATTTATCATCTGCAAAATCAATCGTTGCAAACGGAAATTCAGCAGTAAATTTTGCCGATTTAAACCTTGGTAACCCATAGGTTTTCCCTTCTATTCCATTCGCCTTAGTTAGTGCATTCTCCGGTTTTCCTTGCAGTGGTGCTAAGGCTCCTCCAAAAATTTTATACTTTGGAACTGGGCTTTCAATCACTCTACTTTTTCCTGCCTTTCCCTTCACTGTAATTGCAGAAAACATACATGGTTCTAAATTCGTATTTGGTGCATTTCGAATGGAAAAACCTGAAAATGACCCATTCCCTTCTAGATTGAACATCCCTGCCCCAATTCCTCCTAACGGAAATCCAATATAGTCTAAATGTTTTCCTTGAAATACTTTTGAACTCATCACATACTCTTCCTTTCCTACTTTGATTGTTTTTTTCATCTTATCAATTTAGGCTTAATTGACAAGACTTTTTTCCACTTTTGAAACTACAATCATAATCCATAATATGCGTTCCGACAATTGACTTATTTTTTATTTCCACTATAATTTTCATCATATATAAAATACTTACCAAATAAAGGAGATTACTATGAATCAAAAAGTTATTTTAATTCTATCTGATGGTTTAAAAACGCAAAGCGTAAAGGAATGTAAACATGAGTTTGCAACAAAATGTATGACTAATTTCCCTATGATTGATGCACAAACCGTGATGCCAAGTGTGACACTCCCTTGTCATATGTCCCTTTTTCTAAGTGTTCCACCTATGCGCCATGGAATCCTTACCAATACCTATACTCCACAGGTGCGTCCAGTGAACTCTCTCATCAATGTACTAAGAGACCATGGAAAAACTGCTGCTATGTTCTATAACTGGGAGGAATTACGTGATATTTCTAGACCGGGTGCCCTTAATTATAGTTTATACACTGAATTAACTCCTGATTTCAAAAGTGATTATTTTCTTACAGATTCTGCGATTGCTTATGGCTTAGAAAAGTCTCCAGATTTTATCTTCCTCTATTTAGGAACGACAGACTGTGTAGGGCACCAATACGGCTGGGAATCTGAAGAATATGTGTCTTCTGTTGAACATAACTTTGCTTGTATTGAAAAAGTTTATCAAGCTTTATCAAAAGACTACCATATTATCGTTACTGCTGACCACGGTGGGCATGATCGCTGCCATGGTACTGACTTACCAGAAGATATGAATATTCCAATTTTACTAATTTCCGATCAAATTAAAACGCTAAAACAAGCAAACCGCGACATTAGCATTTTAGACATCGCTCCTACTATTACAGATTTAATAGGAATACCATCGGATAAAGATTGGGAAGGTGAATCCTTTGTGGAATAA
This sequence comes from uncultured Lachnospiraceae bacterium, assembly GCA_964369945.1. Taxonomy (GTDB): domain Bacteria; phylum Bacillota; class Clostridia; order Lachnospirales; family Lachnospiraceae; genus RGIG6307. The sequence goes on along the minus strand of CAYJHO010000068.1, from coordinate 6,912 downwards.
ATCTATTCTCTATACCAGCCTTTTTTGTCTGGTATACTTTACTAGCTATATCACAAGAATCAACTATGGAACTACACTCATTGAGATTGCAAGTGATTTAGAAATTTCCAATGCCCTAGCTGGAATCCCTGTTTCATTCAGTTTTATGAGCTATGGCATTGGTCAATTGATTGCAGGTTACCTTGGGGATAAATTCAATAGTATTAAAATCATATCTATTGGATTAGCTACGACTGCTCTTATGAATCTATTGGTTGGATTTACCGATCATATTTATTTGATCATTGTACTTTGGACGATCAATGGATTAGCCCAATCTCTATTGTGGCCTCCATTAGTAAAGGTGATGTTGAGCGTATTTACAGGAGAAACGTATAAAACATGTTGTACTTTAGTGGTGCTATCTTCGTCCCTTGCTACGCTTTCGATATATGTGTTAGTTCCACTTTGTATTCGTAATTTCAGCTACCATGCGGTTTTTCTATTTAGTGCACTCTTAGCTTTTCTTGTTCTTTTTATTTGGTGCATATGTACTAAGAATATCAAGACCTCTAACGGAAGCACGAAACCTACTATGGTACCAAAAAAACCAATCTTTCACATGATATTGTCTATGCACCTGCTCCCTGTCTTAGTTGTCATCATCCTACAAGGAATGCTTCGGGACGGAATCACAACTTGGATGCCTAGCTTTATTCATGAACTATTTCATTTGAGTACAGCCCATTCCATTTTACTTACCAGTGCTTTACCGATATTTGGATTTGTTGCTTTAATTATCACGAGGCTCATTAGCACTAGAATCCGCAATGAATTAATGCTCTCTTCCCTTCTTTGGGGAATATCACTTATTGCTGGAATTTGCCTATTACTAGGACTTGATAACATTGCATTATCCATCCTATCCATCAGTCTACTCAACTCTTGTATGCATGGAATTAATTTATTGTTGGTTTGTAATTTACCTTCCCGCTTTACCAAGTATGGCAATGTATCCAGCATTTCCGGAATTTTAAATGCCTGTACTTATGTAGGAAGTACGATTTCAACCTTTGGATTTGCCAAAATAAGTGAATTCTTTGGCTGGCAAGTTAATATCAGCCTATGGGTTTTAATCACTCTGATAGGAGCTATCATTTGCGTGATGAGCAAAGATAAAGTAGCAACTTAGACTAATCTCTAGTCTTTGTTGCTACTTTTTATTTTGCTTTTTCGCTTTACCAATTCCTATTGATGTGCTATAATTTCTGAATAACTAGTTGTTTTGATTCAATTTGTCTGTTTTTAAAGGAGATTATCATGAAAAAGAAATTAATTGCTTTGCTACTACTAACAACTGCTGGCCTATCAGCTTGTGCGAGTTCACCTGACACGGATACCGACGTATTGCGTGTTGGCATGGATTTACAATTTCCGCCTTTTTCTTATTTATCGGAAGATGGGACTGCCGTAGGCTTCGAACCCATCATCGCAGAGGCTTTTGCGGAATATCTTGGCAAGGAGGTAGAAATTGTAAACTCAGATTTTTCTCTCCTCATCCCTGCCCTAGAGACTGGAGATGTTGATATTTTAATTGCTGATATGTCAGAAACACCAGAGCGAGCCGAGAAAGCTGATTTTTCTGATCCTTATCGCTATACCCAATCCCTTTCTTTAGTGAATAAAGAATTTGCACAAGAACACAATATTACAGATGCTATGAGTGCAGAAGATTTTTTTGCTATAGAAGAGGCAAGTTTTGTAGGTCTTGCAGGTACCTTTGGGGTTGTCGTTCCAGAGAGTTATGGAGTTGAGGTAACTGAGTTTACAGAAATCGGAAATGCTATCTTAGAAGTATCCAATGGAACTGCAAGTGCGATTGTGTTCTCCAATGAAGCTCACAGTTTTCATGCTGCTTATCCTGATACTACCATGGTCTTTAGTTTAGGGGATGTGAATAGTTCTAGCTTTGTGGTACCAAAAGGTGATACACAACTACTAGAGCAATCAAATGCATTTATCGCCTCCATGTATGAAGAAGGTGGCTTCTATGACCAGATTCGTGAGGAATACGATGCCATCATAGCTGATTTTCTACAAAACGATGACTTAGGATTAGATTATATAATTTATCCTCCAACAAAATAAAGGAACCCATATATGAAAAAGCTATCTCTTACTTTAGTAAGCTTGTTTTTTGCACTTGCCATAGTTTTAGCACTTATCTTCACCATAGACGATCCCAAATATGATATGATTTTAAACCAGAGGGACTTACTTGTAACGGCATTTTTGCACACCATTTTTATTAGCTTAACCACCTTAGTTGGTGCTTTACTTTTAGGCTTTATCTTATTTGTAATGCTACGTTCTTCCAACAGTGTTTTCTATGCATTTTCCTATGTATTCAATGAAATCATTATGGGAACACCCTTACTTGTTATGATTTTTCTAGTTGTGTATGTATTTGGAGCTATCATAGGTTATAATGACAAATTAGTGCTAGGAATTGTTGCCCTTGTTCTTTACAACAGCCCTTACGTTGCGAATGCTTATGAAACTACGGCAGCAGTCGTTGATCAGGACCAATATACTGTGATGGATTTGTATCACTTTACTGCTTATCAAAAGTATAGATATATTATTATTCCACAGATGATACGCCCTTTTATTCCATCCCTGATTAATAATTTATCTAGTGTAATCAAAGGTTCTGCTTTACTAAACATCATAGCAGTATCTGAAATTACCTATGTAATTACTTCTATTGCATCTAGAAATTTTGCATTTATTGAAGGATATTACATTATGTGGCTCTTGTATTTGATGATTACAATCCCCCTATCTATGCTAGCAAAACACTTAGGAAAGAAGGTGAAACCTTGAATCTTTGCATACGTAATTTAACCAAAGAATACGAAAAAGTCCCTGTATTACAAGATATTTCGATCCATTTACAATCCGTCAAATCCCTTGGTATTATTGGAGAATCTGGCTGTGGAAAGTCTACCCTATTAAGACAGCTAGCGGGAATAGAGGAACCTAATAAAGGAGAGATTTTCATCAATCAACTTTCTCCTATGTTACAAAAAAGAGAATTCCAAGATAACATAGCTTATGTTTTTCAAAAGCACAATCTATTTCCACATTTGACTGTACAGAAAAATATTTCTCTCATATTAGAGAAAATCAAAGGCTTTTCAAAGGAAGAGGCAAACAAAAGAACTTCTGAAGTTTTATCTTTACTTCGCATTGAAAAAGAAGCTCATAAAAAGCCACATCAAATATCCGGAGGGCAAGCCCAAAGAGCTTCGATTGCTAGAGCACTTTCTGCAAATCCAGAATTAATTTTTCTTGATGAACCTACTGCTGCCTTAGATCCACTCTTAACAGAAGAAGTCTTAAGCTCTGTAACAGAATTAAAAAATAGTGGAATTGAATTTATTTTCGTTACCCATGAAATTGAATTTCTAAAAGACTTTGCAGATTATGTCATATTTATGGATCATGGTAACATTGTAGAGCACGGAGATATTAGCTGCCTAAGCTATCCAAAGACTGATCAATTACGTAATTTTCTACGATTAGATATTTGTCAAAACCTACATGTTGTGATATGATGTATTAGATTCAAAAGAAACGAGGAGATTACGATGAAACTAATCAACATATTATTAACAGCACTACTTTGCTCTCTATTTATGGTTGCTTGCAGCCCTACCACAGAGAGTACAGAAACGGATTCTATGCAAGAAGTAGAATCAACGGTTGAAGGTACTACTACCGAATATCAGGTAACTCATACTGGGACGATATCAGTAGAGGGATTTGGAGATATGAACTTCGAATTATACGGAGAAATTGCACCCATCACAGTAGAGAACTTTGTGACTCTTGCAAAGGAAGGTTTCTATGATGGCTTGACCTTTCATAGAGTTGTTGAAAACTTTGTAATTCAAGGTGGTGATCCCCTTGGGAATGGAACTGGTGGTTCTGACAATACCATAACAGGTGAATTTTCTAGTAATAATATAGCAAATCCAATCCTACATCAAAGAGGAGTTCTTTCTATGGCTCGATCCATGGATGTAAACTCTGCTAGTTCTCAATTTTTTATTATGCATGCCGATGTAGTTTCCCTTGATGGCTCTTATGCAGCATTTGGCGCATTAACTTCTGGCTTGGATGTTCTAGACTCCATTGTAATTGTGGAAAAAGAAACAGGCTTAGACGGAGCCTTATCACAGCCAATCGAACCTGTGACTATTACTTCTATCACCATTGACTAAATTTATTAAAAAAGTGTCCTGAAAAGGACGCTTTTTTTGATTATTTTTTAAAATAATCTTTGTTTTTTGTCGCAATAGTGTTATAATTTTAGAGAACTGAAAATCATTTATTTACAATAGGAGATTATTATGAAATCAATCAAATTAAAGATCTTAACATTTTCTATGTCACTCATACTTATTAGTATTTTGCTCATCAGTATGACATCTATCTATGGAACCTACAACAGTACCATGTATGCCTTAGAAGAATCTATGAACTCTACCATTGCAGCTGCTGCTAATATGGTGGAAGCGCAGCTAGATGGATATAAAGAATTAGCTACTCAATTTTCCATCGATCCAATTCTATCTCAAGAAATTCCTGAAGAAGGAGAAACCACTGCAGATGGGCGAAGCTATCAAGAAGTAAGAAACGAAATCATAGAATATTTTGAATTATTAGTAATCACTCATAATATTGATGTTATGCAAATTTTTGACACCCAAGGGATTGCTCTTACCCACGGTCAAGACTTTGTAGCAGAACCACTATTTACAGTGCCTAGAGATACAGGTCTTGCCTATGTTGCGGATCCTATTCTAAGTCCTACTACTGGTCAGTTAACTATGACAATATCTGCACCTATGTATTCTAATGGTCAATTTTCTGGAGTTGTTTTACTCTCCATTAATCCTTCTGTTTTTTCAGAAATTGTATCTGAAATCAAGGTAGGAGAAATCAGTTCTACTTCCATCATTAACAGCCAAGGAACTACTATCGCTTACAATGATGTTTCCTATGTTTTTGATTCTTACAATACAATTGAAGAAGCGAAATCGGATCCTTCACTTAAAATATTAGCGGATTTAGAACAGGAATTAATCAATGGACAATCAGGATTTAAGTCGGTATTTTGGGATGGCGCTAACCAATTTGCATCCTACACCCCTATCGATGGATCTAATGGTTGGGGCATCTATGTTATGACTCATCAAGATCACTTTTTAAATACTATGACAAATGCTATCATCGTCATTATAATTCTATCGACACTTATTTTAGTAAGTTCAGCCATTGTCATTATATTGAATGCTAGAAAAATTTCTAAGCCTATTACCTTATGTGTAGCTCGTTTAAATCAATTATCTCAAGGTGATTTGACCTCTCCACTTCCTCAAATTACCAGTAAAGATGAAACTTATTTACTTGCAAAGTCAACAGAAACTATTGTTACTACACTTTCTACTATTATATTAGATTTAAAGCAAGCTTTATCCGAAGTAGCTTCTGGTAATTTTACTACTTCTTGTAAGGAAGAAAATTATTATGTTGGAGATTTCATTGAATTAAAAGAAACGATGGATATCATTACTTCGAAGTTATCCTCTACTATGTCACAAATTAATTCTATTTCCGTCAAAGTTAACCAAGGAAATAATCAAGTAGCTGATGGTGCTCAAGCACTAGCTAACAGTTCTATTGAACAATCCTCCTCGGTGGATCAATTATCTCAAGCAATCAATGTGATAACAAATAAAATAAATGAAACAGCCTCTGATTCCCAACAGGCAAAAGAAGCAAACACAAAATCCCAAGAGGCACTCTTTGTCAGTGATACTCATATCAAAGACATGTTAACTGCAATGGCTAATATCGATAAAAAGTCAAAAGAAATTAGCAGTATTATAAAAACCATCGATGACATTGCATTCCAAACTAATATATTAGCACTAAATGCCGCAGTAGAAGCAGCGCGTGCTGGTACTGCTGGTAAAGGATTTGCCGTAGTTGCAGATGAAGTTAGAACGCTTGCAACTAAGTCTGCGGAATCTGCTCGAAATACAGCACAGATCATCGCCGAAACAGAAGCCGTTGTAAACCAAGGAAATCAAATTGCCTCACACACCTATGAAGCAATTAGCACTGCCTTAGAAAATGCTCAAATATTAAGCAATTTAGTAGACAGCATTGCTTCTTCCACATTAGCTCAATCGGAAAGCGCAACACAAATCACAAGTAGTGTAGATCAAATTTCTGCCCTTGTTCAGATTAACTCTGCTACTGCTGAAGAAAGTGCAGCCACAAGCGAAGAGCTATCTACTCAATCACAACTATTAGAAAAGCAACTATCACACTTTTCTCTACGCTAGTTTTACAAAAGCGCCTTAGGTAAACAAGTAAGTTACCTAAAGCGCTTTTTATTCTTCTATTATTTCAATTCACGTAGAACAATCTCTGCTGTTTTCCCTGCGACTAAGCCTGTTAGAAATCTACATTGAGCAATGTGATCTGGACTTCCTAGTTGCATTCCTTTTGTTATGATTCTGCAACATAATGCATTCTTTCCATTATTTGCTTTAAACCAATCATGCAATTCTGCACTTAGTTCCATCATCTTTGTGATTTTTTCATCTCCTGGCTTTTCTCTACCAAAGAAAAGACCCATTGCCATAAGTCCTCCTGATACTGCTCCGCATAAGCATTCTTTTCCACCAATTCCTACTGGAAATCCTGATGCCATACGTATTACTTCCTCTGGGATATCTAATTGAAAATGCTCTCTTATCACACTTACTACTGCTTCTGAACAATAAAAGTCCCCATATAAATCTTCTGCATCTTTTCTTACTTTTTCTACTTCTACATCTAAACTATAATTCA